>NZ_JAXGFU010000011.1:0-170561 GCF_041008815.1 Pseudophaeobacter sp. A-200-2
CGCCGGCCCCCCCCCCCCCCCCCGGGTCACCCCCCCGGGGGGGCCCCCCCCCCGGCCGGCGGGGGGGGGGGCGCCCCCCCGCCGGGGGCCCCCACGCCCAACGGGAGGGCGGCTTTTCAAAAGCTGACCGACGTGCGGGAGCCCGCCCTTGCGATTCAGAATGCCAGTTCGGCAGCGGGACGGATGGCGCCGCAATCGATATTACGCCGGTTCAGAAGCGGCGCATTCAGATATTTGCGAGTTTCCGGGTGATCCGCCTCCAGAACGCCAAGCCCCACCAGAATGGCTGCAATGGCGCATTCGCTGGCCCGGGTTGCGCCATCGGTGATCTTCAGCGCAACGCCCAGCTGCTGCTCGGGCAGGATGGCGACGAACACCGCCTCTGCCCCGGTCTTGATCGCCACCCGGCCGCCCATGGCGCGCATCAGGTTGGTGCAGGCCCGGGTTTCCCCGGCGACCAGCTCGGGGTGTTTCGCCATCGCCGCCACCAGCTGCGCCGCCCCTTCAGAGGCCCGGTCGGACCGTGTGTGCGCCGAGGCAAACCAGCCCATCGCCCGCGCCAAACCGTGCACGGTGGTGGCAAAATTCGGCGCCGAGCAGCCATCGATACCATATCCGGGGCTCTCCAGTCCGGTGACCTCTTCAAAGGCAGACAGGCAGGCCTGCTGCACCGGGTGATCGATCTCGACATAATCCGCCCCACCGCCAAGATGCTGGTTCAGGGTCAGGAAGCCCGCGTGTTTGCCCGAGCAGTTGTTGTGCACCTGGCAGGGGCTTTGATCGGTCTTGATCAGCTCATTGCGCGCCGGGATGTCGGCCGGTTCCTGCGGGCCGCAGCGGAAATCACTATCCGCCAGCCCCAGCTGACCGAGCCAGGCATTGACCCGGTCGGTGTGGATATGGGCGCCATTGTGCGAGGCACAGGACAGCGCCAGCTGCTCGGATGTCAGCCCGTATTTTGCGGCGGCGCCAGAGGTCATCAACGGCAGCGCCTGGATCATCTTGGCCGAGCTGCGCGGATAGATCACCGCCTCCGGGTCACCCCAGCTGCGCACGATCTGGCCGCTGGCGTCACAGATGACCGCATGCCCCAGATGCAGGCTTTCCAAAAGGGAGCCACGCCAGATCTCGGCCATAGGTACGGGTTTATTCATGATATCTGCCTCGCTTCTTGGCGAAATCCTGCCAAAACGCACTTTCGCTCGTGGTGATTGTTACGTTAGTGTGCTTCAGTAAGGCAAGCAGGGGAAACGGGCAAAGACGGCGGTCACAACGCTGCCAGACCCGGTACGATCTCCCTGAAATTGAGGTTATGACAGTCTTGGAGTCGGGACAAATGGCATCGAAACTCGCCCGCTTGGCCGCGGGCCTGTGTGTGGCCGCATTGGCCACCAGCGCGAACGCACAGCAAGCAAAAACGGATAACCGCGTTGGCGCCAACGTGGATTGGAGCGTTTTTCAGGGCGAAAACCCAACCGAATGCTGGGGCGTTTCCGCCCCCAAGGAAACCGTCAACACACGTGATGGTCGGGTTGTCGCCGTGCGCCGCAGCGACATTCAGCTGTTCGTACTCTATCGCCCGGATGACAGTGACAAAGGTCAGGTCAGCTTTACCGGTGGATACCCCTTCGCGCCCGGATCGACCGTCAACATGGTGATCGGGGATTCCGAATTCGAACTCTTCACCGAAGGTGAATGGGCCTGGCCCGCGACCCCAGCGGATGATGCTAAAATCATCACCGCGATGAAACGGGGATCAGACGCGGTGCTGACCGCCCGTTCGGCTCGCGGCACCCAAACCAAGGACCGGTTCTCCTTGCTTGGGTTTACTGCCGCAGTCGAGGATGCGGAAAAGCGCTGCACCCAGTAATTAAGCCGGGCCTTTCGCATAAAAGTACCGTTTTGCCCCGGCCGCGACAGCAGTCGGGGCTTTTGCTATCGCCCCACCCCAAGCCTCTTTGCAGTGCTATCTGGGGAGGAAATCTTTTGATCTTTGGTCAAACTCCTATATAGAGCCGCATCCAGCCCATAATTCCGAGTCGCCCTGCCATGACCGCCAACGCGCCGATCACCCAAGACGTTCTGACCCTGCCCCGCAAACAGCCCGAGGGCGGCAAGATCAACCTTGTGGGTCTCACCCGCGAGCAGATGCGCGCGGCGCTGATCGAGCACGGCACGCCGGAAAAGCAGGCCAAGATGCGGGTCGGGCAGATCTGGCAATGGATCTACCAATGGGGCAAACGCGACTTTGCGGAGATGACCAATCTCGCCAAGGCCTACCGCGCCCAGCTGGCCGAGCATTTCGAAATCACCATCCCCGAGATGGTCAGCAAGCAGGTGTCGACCGATGGCACCCGCAAGTATCTGGTGCGCATTGCTGGCGGGCACGAGGTCGAGGTGGTCTATATCCCCGAGGAAGGCCGCGGCACCCTGTGTATTTCCAGCCAAGTGGGCTGCACCCTTACCTGCTCCTTCTGCCACACCGGCACCCAGAAACTGGTGCGCAACCTGACGGCGGGTGAAATCGTCGGGCAGGTTATGATGGCGCGCGACGATCTGGAGGAATGGCCGGTGCCCGGCGCCCCCAAAGACGAAACCCGTCTGTTGTCGAACATCGTTCTGATGGGCATGGGCGAGCCGCTTTATAATTTCGAGAACGTGCGCGATGCGATGAAGATCGCCATGGATCCCGAGGGAATTTCCCTGTCGCGCCGCCGGATCACCCTGTCGACCTCGGGCGTGGTGCCGGAAATCGCCCGCACCGCCGAGGAAATCGGCTGCCTGCTGGCGGTGTCCTTTCACGCCACCACGGATGAGGTGCGCAACAAGCTGGTGCCGATCAACAAACGCTGGAATATCGAGGCGCTGCTGAACGCGCTGCGCGATTATCCGCGGCTGACCAATTCCGAGCGCATCACCTTTGAATATGTGATGCTGAAGGATGTGAATGACACCGATGAGGATGCCCACCGTCTGGTGGAGCTGATCAAGGGCATTCCGGCCAAGGTGAACCTGATCCCGTTCAACGAATGGCCCGGCGCGCCCTACAAACGGTCGTCGAACAATCGCATCCACGCCTTTGCCAATATCATCTACCAGGCAGGCTATGCCTCGCCGATCCGCACTCCGCGCGGCGAGGATATTCTGGCGGCCTGCGGTCAGCTGAAATCGGCCACCGAACGCGCCCGCAAAAGCCGCAAGCAGATCGAGACTGAGACAGGCACGTCGTCCTGAGGCTGGTGATAGGCCGACTGAGAAAAGGCAGACCGCAACACCGGTCTGCCGAAACGCGCGAGACGGTATTTCTATAGGTACAGAATATCGCCTTCAGTCAGAGACCCGGTAAAGCCTTCCAGCCGTATCTCGAACCAGGAACCGTAACTGAGCACTGTGTCTCCGCCATCCTGCTGGACGGTCAGTTCACCAAAATATTCAGGATCGACCTGCGCAACATCGATTACATCGACGCCGGATGTGAAATCGGTGATGGTATTCGCATCGTAGAAATCATCGTCCGTAAAGACGAAGACATCCGCGCCGCCGCCACCGGTCAGGACGTCATCTCCGTCGCCACCGTTCAAAATGTCGCTGCCGCCGCCTCCCAGCAAGCGGTCGTTTCCGTTGCCACCCTCAAGGGTGTCCGCGCCCCGCGCACCGGTCAACCGATCGTCACCGCCACCACCGAAGATCTGGTCATGTCCGCCGCGTCCGTGGAGCACATCGGAATCGTCCTCGCCGCCCGAGTAGTCTTCCTCTCCGATGCCGCCATAAAGTACATCACTGCCGCCACCACCATTCAGCTTGTCATTGCCGAGTCCGCCGATCAGCGTGTCCTGTCCTGCGCCGCCGCGCATCACGTCTTTTGCTTCGCGGCCGATGAGCTGGTCGTCTCCCCCGCGCCCCACCAGCACGGTGGCCTGATCGGTGGAGACCATCACATCGTCCTCACCCGTCGCGCGGATCTTGACCTTGCCCGCGCGATTGAGCCCAACATTCCAACCTTCAAAGGCGCTGGCGTCACCATAGATGTTCTGCAGAGCCTGGGCGTCCATTGTTCCGAGATCCGTGACGCTGTAGCCATCATAGCTGTAGGTCATCACGGTGTTTTCCTGATTATCCAGGCTCTCTTTCAGGGTCAGATCCCCGTCATGCGGATGCTTCAGCCCCATCGAATGCCCCAACTCGTGCAGCATGGTTTCGTATCCATAGCTACCGGGGCTGAGTGCGCTGGTCCCGATCGCAAGGTCCCCCTGACTGGTGTGACCGTCCTGAGATAGCGCGATATCGGCCCAGCCGCCCGCACTGCCACCGTTGAAACCGAAGACATTGACCATGGCCGGGCCGTCCACCTCGACGAACCGTATCCCGGCAGTGGCCTCAAACTCTTCTGTCACCTGCCGGAAATAACCGCGCTGCACCTCACTGAAGGACCAGTAAGAGCTCGCGCCATAGGGATCTGTCGATACCGGCGCCAGATCCTGCGTTTCGACGAAACTGTAGGTGACAACGACCTGCGTGCCCACGGATGTCTGTCCGTTCCAGCGAAAGACGTCATCGTCCAGATAATATAATAGGGCCGAATAATCGGATACCTCAGACATCCCAATCTCCACACACCAATTCCACGCATCAACGTTTCGTCAGGGAATGTGGCTGCCATGCGGCTTGAGATTGGCGGAAACCGCGCAGTTCAGCGCACCTTTAATAAGTTTTTAATAATTTCAGGGATTAAACGGGAATGATTGAGGTCCGAATATCGCCATTTAGCGAAATGGGCTGCCTCATTTTTTCCTATATTCGGGTGCAATTTCGCCATTTGGCTAGAACAGTTTCGATTCTGAAAACAATGCTGTTGAAAAGGGAATCGCAATGCAACAGGAACCCATCGAAACCCGCACTGTTGGCGCCATTGAACCGGGCGTTCTGACCATGATCCGTGATGAGCGAGAAAAGGCACTGAGCACCCGTGAATGGCAATTTCGCCTGCGTGGCTATGGCTATGGCATCAAGACGATCGAAGGCGAACAGATCCTGACCCGTCTGCCCCAGGGCATCGCGGTTGGCGTGTTGCCGCCGGAGTTTTTCTGAGCAGCCCGCATCCCCCACGCATTGGTGACGGATACGGTGCAGCCAAATTTGGATCGACAGCCTGACTACAGATCGCGGTCCGGCAAAGCGCCGCGCGCCGGAGCAGGCTCCCAGTTATCGATAATCTCCACGGCCTCTTGTGCCGTTTCGACGAACCGGAACAGATCAAGATCCTGATCGGAAATGGTCCCGGCATCCGCCAGGGCCTCCCAGTTGATGATCTTTTCCCAGAACGCGCGCCCGAATAGAATGAAGGGCACCCGTTCCATGCGGCCGGTCTGGATCAGGGTGAGGCTCTCGAACAGCTCATCCAGGGTACCAAAGCCACCCGGAAAAACGGTGATCGCCCGGGCCCGCATCAGAAAGTGCATCTTGCGCACCGCGAAATAGTGGAAGTTAAAGCTGAGATCCGGCGTCACATAGAGGTTCGGTGCCTGCTCATGCGGCAGAACGATGCCAAGGCCGATCGAATGCCCCCCGGCATCGCTGGCACCGAGGTTACCTGCCTCCATCACGCCCGGCCCGCCGCCCGTCACGATGACATTGTGCTGTCCAACAGTCTCCAGGGATGTCAGCGTCATCAGCCGGGCAAATTCCCGCGCCTCATCGTAGAAATGAGAAAGATCCGCAAGGGTCTGCGTGCGGGCCTGCTCCTTGTTTTGCGGGCTGGGAATGCGCGCGCCGCCGAACATGACGATGGTGCTTTCGATCCCCTTTTCATCCAGCAACAACTGCGGTTTCAAAAGTTCCAGCTGCAACCGCACCGGGCGCAGCTCGTCCCGCAGCATGAATTCATTGTCGTCAAAGGCCAGCCGATAGGACGGGGACCGGGTCTGCGGCGTATGCGGCAGATGTTCGGCCCGGCTCCGGTCGGATTGGGCGTCGGGAAACCGGCTTTTGCGATCGTCGCTCATGTGAAAAGACCTGCATGTTATGCTCAACTGCTGCCCTGTCTATCGTTGCCCTGCCTCCGGCGCCAGCCCGCACACACCGCTCGCCCCTTGCACCCGGAGCGAACTGGCGTAGTCTCCCGCCGAAAGACAAGAAAAGGCGGACGATATGGATTGGACAGGCGATATCGCAGCAGCGGCAGAGCGCATTCGGGACCACGTGCAGGTGACCCCCGTGTTGCAGACGAAAGGGTTTGATCTGGACCGGCCGATCGAGCTGAAGCTTGAACACATGCAGCACACCGGCAGCTTTAAGGCGCGTGGCGCCTTCAACACACTGCTCAGCTGTGATGTTCCAGATGCAGGCATCGTCGCAGCCTCGGGCGGGAACCACGGCGCGGCAGTGGCCTATGCCGCCAGCAAACTGGGTCATCGCGCCCGCATCTACGTGCCCGAGATGGCAGGCCCCGCGAAAATTTCACTGATCCGCGACACCGGCGCCGATCTTCAGGTGGTGCCCGGTGCCTATGCCAATGCGCTGGAACTGGCGCAGGCCTATGAACAGGAAACAGGCGCCATGCAGGTGCATGCCTATGATGCGCCCGGCACCGTGGCGGGTCAGGGCACCTGTTTCGCCGAATGGCAGGATCAGGGGCTAAAGGCCGACACCGTGGTGATCGCGGTCGGCGGTGGCGGGCTGATCGCCGGCGCACTGGCCTGGTTCAATGGCACCAAGAAGATCGTCGCGGTCGAACCCGACACCTCCTGCGCGCTCAATGCCGCCCTTGCCGCCGGGGCACCAATCGATGTTGAGGTTTCAGGCGTCGCCGCAAACGCGCTTGGCGCCAAACGCATTGGGTCGATCTGCTATGATCTGGCACAGGCGCGCGGCGTCACATCGGTCACGGTTCCGGACGAGGCCATCACCCGCGCGCAGCATACCCTGTGGCGCGAGCGGCGCATCCTGACCGAACCGGCGGGCGCAACAGCGCTGGCGGCGCTGATGTCCGGCGCCTACCAGCCCGAGCCCGGCGAACGCGTGGCCGTGCTGGTCTGTGGTGGCAATATCGCCCCAGATCCGCTGCAGCCGCAGGGCTAAGGCTTGCGGCAAGGCCAAAGGCACCCTATCGCAGGGCCATGACCGCCACGATCGCAGACAGGATCTATACCGCGCTGAGCGAGCGCATCGTCACCGGGCAATTGCCTGCGGGCGAAAAGCTGCGTCAGGATCATATCGCCCGCGAATTCGACACCAGCCATGTGCCGGTGCGCGAGGCGCTGTTGCGGCTTGAGGCACACGGGCTGGCACGGTCAGAGCCGCGCCGGGGCACCCGCGTCAGCGCGCTGGATCCGGCCGAGATCCGCGAGGTGATCGAAATGCGGGTGGCGCTGGAGGTGCTGGCGCTGACCCATGCCTTCCCCCGGCTCAGCGACGCCGACATCGCCGCCGCCGACACAGCCCGTATCGCCTGCGACGAGGCCGAGGACATGGCCAGCTGGGAACGGCTCAACCGCCAGTTCCACCGCATCATCCTGGCACCCTGCGGGATGCCGCGGCTGCTGGCCTCGATCGACGATTTGCACATCGCAGCGGCCCGGCACCTGTTTGCCAACTGGCAGCACCAGTGGCGGCAGCGCGCCGATAAGGACCACGCCGCCATCATACAGGCCATGATGCGCCGCGATGCGGCAGCGGCCTGCGAAATCCTGCGCCGCCACCTGCGCCGGGTGCGATAGATCGTCTGAGGACGCTCAAAGCCGCTGTTTCACCGCAATCCGCACATGACCTTCCCCCCGAATACCGCTATGAAAGCGCGAAACGACATTCTTGCCGGAGATACACGCATGTCCAACGCACAGCTGGAAACCGCAATCGAAGCCGCCTGGGAGGCTCGTGACACCATCACCCCCGCCACCACCGGCGAGCAGCGCGAAGCAATCGAAGATACGCTTAACGCGCTCGACAGCGGCAGCCTGCGCGTGGCCGAAAAGCTGGAAAACGGCGACTGGCATGTGAACCAATGGGCCAAGAAGGCCGTGCTGCTGGGCTTCCGCATCAAGGACATGGAAATCCAGTCCGGCGGCCCGCAGGGCTCTGGCTGGTGGGACAAGGTCGACAGCAAATTCCTGGGCTGGGGTGAAAACCAGTGGAAGGCCGCAGGCTTCCGCGCCGTGCCGAACTGCGTCGTGCGCAAATCCGCCTTCATCGCGCCGGGTGTGGTCCTGATGCCCTCCTTCGTGAACCTCGGCGCCTACGTCGATGAGGGCACCATGGTCGACACCTGGGCCACCGTCGGCTCCTGCGCACAGATCGGCAAGAACGTTCACCTCTCGGGCGGCGTCGGCATCGGCGGCGTTCTGGAACCCATGCAGGCCGGCCCCACCATCATCGAGGACAACTGCTTCATCGGCGCCCGTTCCGAAGTGGTCGAAGGCTGCATCGTGCGCGAAGGTTCGGTGCTGGGCATGGGCGTCTACATCGGCAAGTCGACCAAGATCGTCGACCGCGAAACCGGCGAAGTGATGTACGGCGAAGTGCCGCCTTACTCGGTCGTGGTCTCCGGCTCCATGCCGTCGAAGAACGGCATCAACCTTTACTGTGCGGTAATCGTGAAGCGCGTCGATGCGCAGACCCGCTCCAAGACCGGCATCAACGAGCTGCTGCGCGACTGATCCCGGCCTTGACTGGCACTGTTGGAAACGCGCCCCCTCCGGGGCGCGTTTTTCGTTAGAGGATGCCCGGCAGGTTCAGCTGGTGCTCACGCGCGCAGTCCTTGGCGATCTCATACCCTGCATCTGCGTGGCGCATGACGCCAGTGGCCGGATCGTTCCACAGCACCCGTGCGATACGGCGGTCGGCGTCCTCGCTGCCATCGCAGCAGATCACCACGCCGGAGTGCTGCGAAAAGCCCATGCCAACCCCGCCGCCATGGTGCAACGATACCCAGGTCGCGCCCGAGGCGGTATTGAGCAGCGCATTCAGCAGCGGCCAGTCCGACACCGCGTCGGATCCATCCATCATCGCCTCCGTCTCGCGGTTGGGCGAGGCGACCGAGCCGCTATCGAGGTGATCGCGGCCGATGACGACCGGCGCCGACAACTCGCCATTGCGGACCATCTCGTTGAAGGCCAGCCCCGCCCGATGCCGGTCGCCAAGGCCGATCCAGCAGATCCGCGCAGGCAGGCCCTGAAAGGCGATCCGCTCCTGAGCCATATCAAGCCAGCGGTGCAGGCCCTCGTTCTCGGGGAACAGCTCTTTCATCTTGGCGTCGGTCTTGCGGATATCCTCGGGATCGCCCGACAGGGCGCACCAGCGGAAGGGACCAATGCCCCGGCAGAACAGCGGGCGGATATAGGCGGGCACGAAACCGGGGAAGTCAAAGGCGTTTTCCAGCCCCTCCTCCAGCGCCATCTGGCGGATGTTGTTGCCATAATCGACTGTGGGAATGCCCATCGCGTGGAACTGGCACATCGCCTCCACCTGCACCTTCATCGAGGCACGGGCGGCCTTTTCCACCGCTTTAGGGTCTGTTTCTCGCTTCTGCTTCCACTCGCCCATGGTCCAGCCCTGCGGCAGGTAACCATTCACCGGGTCATGGGCCGAGGTCTGGTCGGTCACCAGATCGGGGCGGACGCCGCGCGCGACCAACTCGGCAAAGACATCCGCCGCATTGCCCAGAAGGCCAACGGATTTTGCCTCTCCAGCGGCGGTCCAACGCTCGATCATCGCCAGGGCCTCGTCCAGCGTCTCGGCTTTCTCATCTAGGTATTTCGTGCGCAGGCGAAAATCGATGCTGTCGGGGTTGCATTCCACCGCCAGACAGCAGGCGCCCGCAAAGACCGCTGCCAGAGGCTGCGCACCGCCCATGCCGCCAAGTCCGCCAGTCAGGATCCACTTGCCACGCATATCGCCGCCATAGTGCTGGCGGCCCGCCTCGGCAAAGGTTTCATAGGTGCCCTGCACGATGCCCTGGGTGCCGATGTAGATCCAGGACCCGGCGGTCATCTGGCCGTACATCATCAGCCCCTTTTTATCGAGTTCGTTGAAATGGTCCCAGTTGGCCCAATGCGGCACCAGGTTCGAGTTGGCGATCAACACGCGCGGCGCATCCTTGTGGGTCTGGAAGACGCCAACGGGTTTGCCCGATTGCACCAGCAGGGTCTGATCTTCTTCGAGCGCGCGGAGGTTGTCGACGATCAGATCGAAGTCCTTCCAGGTCCGCGCCGCACGCCCGATACCGCCATAGACCACCAGTTCGTGCGGATTTTCCGCCACATCCGGGTGCAGGTTGTTCATCAGCATCCGAAGCGGCGCCTCGGTAAGCCAGCTTTTTGCGCTGATCTCGGGGCCGGTGGGGGGATAGATATCGCGGTTGTTCTTGCGGGGATCGCTCATGTCGGCCTCCAGGTTTTCAGATCGGTGAGAATACGGCTCAGATGCGCCTGCAGCCGGTCAGCGCGGACAGCGTCATAGGTCCAGGGCGCCTGTTCAAGGCAATAGCAGCGCTGCGCCAGTTCCATCTGGATCGCATGCAGGCCTTCTACAGGGCGGCCATAGTGGCGGGTGGTCCAGCCACCTTTGAAGCGCCCGTTCAGGATCGCGGTGTAGCCTTCCGCCGCCTCGCAATGGGCCAGGGTCAGCGCCTCGATCGCCGGATCGCAGGTCGTGCCCATATTGGTGCCCACGTTGAAATCCGGCAGCGGCCCGCCAAAGAGGAAGGGAATTTCGCCCCGGATCGAATGGCAGTCATAGAGAATGGCAAAGCCGTGCTGTGCCCTGACCCGCTCCAGCTCTGCCCCAAGCGCGGCGTGATAGGGCGCGTGATAGGCGTCGCGGCGGCGGGCAATCTCTGCTTCGTCCGGCTCAGCCCCTTCTGTCCAGATCGGGCGCCCGTCGAAATCGGTCAGCGGCACCAACGTCGTGGTGTTCTGCCCGGGATACAGGCTGGCACCCGCCGGATCGCGATTCACGTCGATGACATAGCGATGGACCGGGGTGCGCACGGTGGTGACCTCTTCCACCAGCCCCGCGTAAAGGTCGTGAATATGCCAGTCGGTATCGGCCAGTGCCCGACCCACCTCGTTCAGCCCCGCCCGGATGTCCTCCGGGACGTCGGTGCCTGTATGCGGCAACCCCAGCACCAAAGGGGAAGAGCCACGGGTAACATCGATCATCGCGCCACCTCGGTTCCGGCCGCCCGGGCGATGTCACCGCTGCGGATCATGGCGCTGGCGGCCTCAATCTCGGGGGCGAGGTAGCGATCTTCGGCGAGCGGTGGGATCTCCGCCCGCAGCGCCTGCAGCACGTCCGTCAGCCGATCAGAGGTCACCAGCGGTGCCCGTGCCTCGACCCCTTGGGCGGCGCAGAGCAATTCGACGCCAAGGATCACAGACAGATTCGCGTTCATCCGCCCCAGCCGCAGTGCGCCATGGGCGGCCATCGACACATGATCTTCCTGATTGGCCGAGGTCGGTGTGGAATCGGTGACACAGGGATTGGCCAGATGCTTGTTCTCGCTCATCAGGGCCGCAGTCGTGACCTCGGCAATCATGAAACCGGAATTGAGCCCCGGATCGGGAGTCAGGAAGGGCGGCAGGTCAAAGGACAGCGACGGATCCACCATCAGCGCCACGCGGCGCTGCGCGATGGCACCGATCTCCGCCACGGCGAGGGCAATCTGATCAGCGGCGAAGCCAACGTATTCGGCGTGAAAATTGCCGCCCGACACGATCTTCCCGGCCTCGACCAGCACCAGCGGATTGTCAGTGACGGCGTTCGCCTCGATCTCCAGCGTTGCGGCAGCCATCCGCAGCACGTCCAGCGCCGCGCCCAGCACCTGCGGCTGACAGCGGATGCAATAGGGATCCTGCACCCGGCTGTCGCCATCGCGATGGCTTTCACGGATCTCGCTGCCACTCATAATGGCGCGCATCTCGCGGGCGACATCGATCTGTCCGGCATGCCCCCTGAGCGCGTGAATATCCGCGATCAGCGGCGCGGTGGACCCCATGATCGCATCCGTTGTCAGCGCTGCCACCACGATGGAGGCTTCGGCCAGACGCCAGGCATCGAACAATCCGGCAAGAGCGCAGGCGGTGGAAAACTGGGTGCCGTTGATCAGGCCCAGCCCTTCCTTTGGCCCCAGAACGATCGGCTCCAGCCCCGCCAGTTCCAGCGCCCTGGCGCCGGGCATGCGCGCCCCGTCATAGGTGGCCTCGCCTTCGCCGATCATCACCGCCGCCATATGCGCCAGCGGCGCCAGATCGCCCGAGGCGCCGACAGAACCTTGCGAGGGCACCACGGGAATGACCCCGCGCGCCAGCATAGCCTCGATCTGGGCGATCACCGCCCAGCGCACACCGGAGGCGCCCCGTCCCATCGAGAGCAATTTCAGCGCCATCATCAGACGGGTGCGGTCTGCGGGCAGCGGATCGCCAACACCGCAGCAATGGCTGAGGATCAGATTGCGTTGCAGCGTGGCCGTGTCTTCTGGCGCGATCCGGGTCGAGGCGAGTTTGCCGAATCCGGTGTTGATGCCATAGACCGGCGCATCGCCCGCTGCGGCCTCTGCCACCATCCGGGCCGCAGCCTCGACAGCGGAGCGCGCCGCCGGGTCCAGCCGGACCGGGGTGTCAGAGCGATACAGGGTTTCGAGCGTTTGCAGCGTCACCGCGCCCGGGGTCATCTCAATCATGGTCTGCCTTCGAAAATACGTGCGTGGAGCGGGTTGAACCCGATGCGATAGGACAGCTCGGCCGGACGGCTGACGTTCCAGATGGCCAGATCAGCGCGCAGGCCCGCCGCGATGCGGCCGCGGTCCGAAAGGCCCAGCGCCTGTGCCGCGTGGCAGGTCACCCCGGCCAGCGTCTCTTCCGGGGTCATGCGGAACAGCGTGCAACCCATGTTCATTGCCATCAGAAGCGAGGTCATCGGCGAGGAACCGGGATTGCAGTCCGTTGCCAGCGCCATCGGCACGCCGTGGTCACGAAACAGCGCGATGGGCGGCGCCTGGGTTTCCCGGATCGTGTAATAGGCACCGGGCAGGATGGTCGCGACACTACCTGCCCCGGCCATTGCCGCAGCATCCGCCGCATTGGCATATTCAAGGTGATCGACCGACAGCGCCCCATATCGCGCGGCCAGCGCGGTGCCGCCCTGATGGCTCAGCTGCTCGGCATGCAGTTTGACCGGCAGACCCAGTTCCTGCGCGCAGGCAAAGACCTGTTCGATCTCTGCCGGGGAGAAAGCGATGTTTTCGCAAAAGCCATCCACCGCATCGACCAGTCCTTCGGCATGGGCCGCGCGCAGGGTGGGCAGGCAGACCTCCTGCAGATAGGCCCCAGCGCGGCCGGTGTATTCCGGCGGCACGGCGTGGGCGCCCAGAAAGGTCGTGATGACTGTCACCGGGCGCATCTGCCCCAACCGGCGGGCGGCACGCAGCATTGTCAGCTCAGCCTCGCGGTCCAGCCCATAGCCGGATTTGATTTCGACCGTGGTGATCCCTTCGGCGATCAGCGCATCCAGACGCGGCAGGGCGCTCGCAACCAGTTCCTGCTCTGACGCGGAGCGAGTGGCCGAAACGGTCGAGACGATGCCGCCCCCGGCACGGGCGAGTTCTTCGTAGGATGCGCCGTTCAGACGCATTTCGAACTCCTGCGCCCGGTCACCGCCGAATACAAGGTGGGTGTGGCAGTCGATCAACGCGGGCGTCAGCAGCCGCCCTTCGAGATCCTGCCGGTCCCAGTCTGCGTAGGTATCAGGCAGGTCAGCCTCAGCTCCGATCCAGTCGATCAGGCCATCCTTGATGGCGACAGCCGCTGCGGGAATCAGCCCATAAGGCGCGCGCCCCTGCACCAGCGTGGCAGCAGGTCCTCCGGTCAGCACGTATCGGGATGCGTCAGTCATCAGCCCCTCACAAAGTTCTTGATGCAGGATTGATATGAGCATATTCATATTATGTCTATACATAAGGTGATCAAATGCAGACAATTTTTGCACGGCAGACCCGCACCCCATCGGGATGGGTTCAGAACGTCCGGCTGAGGATTGAGAATGGAGCCATTGCAAAGATCACCGCCAATGCGACGCCCGGCGATGGGGATGCCCGCGTCGACACGCTGCTGCCGGGGCTGGCCAACCTGCACTCGCATAGTTTTCAGCGGGCGATGGCGGGGATGAGCGAATACCGCGCCGCCGGGCAGGACAGTTTCTGGACCTGGCGACAGCTGATGTATCGCTTTCTCGACCACCTCAGCCCTGAGCAGTATCAGGCCATCGCTGCGCTGACTTTCATGGAGATGCTTGAGGCCGGGTACACCGCCGTGGGTGAGTTCCACTATATCCACCACCAACCCGGCGGCGCCCTCTATGACGACCCAGCCGAGCTGAGCAACCGGGTCTTTGCCGCCGCTGACGAGACCGGTATCGGCCTGACGCATCTGCCGGTTTTGTATTCCTATGGCGGGGCTGGGCAGCAACCTCTGACAGGTGGACAATTGCGGTTCGGTAATTCGGTGGACGGGTTTGCCGATCTTGTGGCGCAGGTTCGCAGAAATGCTGACCGAGACCTGCCCGCCGACACCCGCGTTGGCATCGCTCCGCACTCCCTGCGCGCCACCAGCCCCGAAGATCTGGCAGAGGTCCTGAAGATCCAAGACGGCGCGCCGGTCCATATCCATATCGCCGAACAACCCGCCGAGGTGAAGGATATCCAAGACTGGCTGGGCTCTCGTCCTGTCGAATGGCTGCTGAACAACGCGCCGGTGGGCAAGGACTGGTGCCTGATCCACGCCACCCATATGACTGAGGCGGAAACGCGGGTATTGGCCACATCAGGCGCGGTCGCGGGGCTGTGCCCGATCACCGAAGCAAATCTGGGCGATGGCCCGTTTAATGGGGCGGAGTATCTGGCCCATGGCGGGCGCTTCGGGATCGGATCGGATTCCAATATCCGCATCGCCCTGCCCGAAGAGCTGCGCCAGCTGGAGTATTCCCAGCGCTTGCGCGATCTGGCCCGCAACGTGATGACCCCGGGACCGGGGTCCGTCGGCGACACCCTGTATCTGGGCGCCGCCCGGGGCGGGGCGCAGGCGCTGGGCCGCGCCGCCGGACAGATCGAAACCGGGGCGCTGGCCGATCTTATTGCCGTCGACACCTCTCTGCCTGCTCTCTGTGCGCTGACGCCCGAACAACTGCTGGACGGTCTGTGCTTCGCCGCGGGTGACGGCGCCGTCACCGATGTCTGGAGCGCCGGACGTCATCAGGTGAAACAGGGGCGCCACCTGGGCCGGGAGCAGATTCTGGCCGCCTTCCGCGACGCAGTGCAGTCCTTGCGCGCCGCACTCTGACCGCGCGACTTTACAAAACGCGCCCGGGCGCCGAGAACGGATCGACCCTTTCGCCACAAACAGCAGCAGGACAGCCGGTGCAGCCACAAAAGAAAACCAGTTTTCAGGATATCCGAGACGAGGTGCTGCGCCGCATTCAGGACCGGGTTTGGGATCAGGGTGCTCTACTCCCCACTGAACAGGAGTTGTCCGAGGAATTCGGCTGCGCCCGCGCCACAGTGAACCGCGCGCTGCGCGAACTGGCCGAACGTGGCATCATCGACCGCAAGCGCAAGAGCGGCACGCGCGTTGCCATCGCGCCGGTGAAGCAGGCGCGGCTGGAAATCACCGTGACCCGCCAGCAGGTCGAAGACATGAATGCGGTGTATCGCTACCGGCTGGTCAGCCGTGCCGCCGTGCCTGCGCCGGGGTGGCTGTCCTCGCAGATGGGGCTGACGGCCGGGGCAGAGGTCCTGCATCTGCAATGCATGCATTACGCCGACAACAGCCCCTTTCAGTTCGAGGACCGCTGGATCAATATCGACGCGGTGCCGGATGTCGCGGAGGCTGATTTTTCGCAGACCGGGCCGAATGAATGGCTGCTTTCACGGGTCCCCTTTTCCAATGCTGAAATCACCCTGTCCTCGGTGGCGGCGGATGCGGCGCTGGCCGGGTTCCTTGGCACGCAAGAGGGCACGCCGCTGTTCCTCATGGAACGGGCAACCTGGTTTCAGGAGCAGCCGGTGACCTTTGTCCGGATGCATTTTCACCCGGGCTACCGGATGCGCACCCAGTACTGATCCCGCACCTGAACCTTAGCCAGCCTTCAGCAGTAGCTGGCTTTCGTATCCTTTCAGCGCCGGACGGGCAGAAGGGCCGTAGGCGGACCAGTCGCCGCCGATGAGGTTCAGGATCTCGGCCCGCGTTTCGCCATCAAAACTGGCAGCGGTTTCAAGGCCGGGATGATAGCTTTCGCTCTCCAACCCGTTGCCCCGGATGATCTCATGCCGGTCAAACAGCAGGTGCACATAGGTCACCGGGCCGCCATCACGGCGCATGCGGATGCTGTCGCCGTTGACCAGATCCTTGGCCTTGACCAGAACCTGCGGCGCACCAAACAACAGCTCTGCCCGATCCGAGGACACCAGAACCCGGTGGCAGGGCGACAGCTCTAGCGCAGCGTGATCGCCCAGCGCGCCTGCGGCCAGGACAACCGGCGCATCGGCGCTCTCTGCCCGGCGGTGGCTGCGGCCGATCCAGCGCAGCGGCTGCAATCCATTGTCGCGGGTATGAACCAGAGTACCCGGCTCCAGCTTCTCCACCGGCTGCGGCCCCGCGGCGGTATCAATCAGCGTTCCGGCCACGAAACAGGGGACTGTGGTCATTTTCACCAGACCGGTATCAGTATTCCCCAGCCCATCGGCAACCGTATAGGTAAAAGTCGCGGTCTCGGGATCGTCGACATCATCCTGTGCGGCAATGTCAAAGGTGCCATCGTCATTCAGGGTGATGCGCTGGCCGCCCGACAGGGTGACGGTGCTGCCCGCCACCACCGGCTGGCCGTTGATATGGGTGATGGTCAGCGTCGTGCCGGGCGTGTGGCTGTCATTGGCCAGCACATCCAGCGTGTCCGAACTGCCCTCATCCAGCGTGATTGCGTCATCCCCTGCCACCAGCGCGGTCTGGATAGAGTCCCCAGCGATCAGCAGATTGGAATCGTATTTATCATCACCCGCATCCGCGATGCCGATCTTGATCGAGTTCACCTGCCCCGGCTTGACCGGCGCGGTCAGCGTCAACGTGATGGTGAAGCCATCCATTTCGGTATTGTAGGTGTCGTCATGCTGGTTGTTGTCGACATAAAGATCCTGGTTCGACCCATCGTTGATATTGTCGATGGAAATGTCACCGCTGCCAATCGTCAGCTCGGCCTGCTCGCCGTTGACCCAGACCCCGACCGCGTCGTTGAACCCCTTGTTGACGTACTCCAAATACTCTTCCGAGGAGAACACGAACTGCATGGTCAGCGTCGAGCCCGCCGGAATAAAATTCGCCTCGAACACCGCCGCATCATAGGTCTGCATACCCGCCAGATCGGTCAGGTCGGAATCGCCCGCTTCTCCGTGGCGCGTCGTGGTCCGCGAGCTGGTGTTCACGTCACCGCTGCTGTTGGTCACATCCGTCACATTGCCAGTCGACAGGATCACGCCGGTGTCCGAGGGGGTGACCTCAGAGGCAACCGTGTCGCCATCCGAATAGATGCCTGAGGCGTCTTTGGCGCCTGTGTAGCTGGCATTGAGAACGGTAATTCCGCTGCCGAACATCGCATCCGCCATCTGCGCCGCAGAGGCTGAGGTATCGACGGGCAACTCGGATGCAATGGGCATAAGATCGGTCCTGAAAAAGCATGAGCAAAACAGAAAATCGGCCCGGCGCGTGAGAACCGGCCCCGCCTCCCTTAGCAGACCCGGAGTTGAGGATCGGTAAACCAGCGCAAATGACAACCGCGCAGACCACTTCTGCAGGCTCTAAGACGATTGACCGCGCAGCGCGCCCCGCGTATGGCCTGCGCCATGGAAAAGAAGAAACCCTCCCGCCAGCAGGTCTATACGCTGCTGGTTCAGATTGGCCGCAAAGAAGGCGACGGGCTGCCCGATGGCGCCTCGGGCGCTGCGCTGATGGTCTATGCCTCCGGCGTGGATGAAGCCGAAGCCGTGCGTGAAACGGTGGCGATCCTGAAACAGGCCGACACCGCGCCACTGGATGTGACCGGATATGGCACCCTAGCCGAGCGCGAAGCCGAAGGGCACGAGATCGGTGAGGAAGAGCGCGAGTTGATGGACCGCGCACTGGCAGAGAACGCCGTTATCGTCGCTCAGATGACACCGTTCTTTGACGGGGAAGAACCCACCATCCACTGAACGCGTACCCGGGGGTCCAGATCACCTCGATCCGCCGAACCAGCGTTTATAAAGCTGATCATAAGTGCCGTCTTCTTGCAGCGCCAAGAGCGCGCGGTTGGCTTCTTCCGTGTGCTCTGAGCCCTGCGGGAACAGAAGACCGTAGTTCTCCCGCAGGAAAGCAGACCCGATGGTGCGCCCGTGGGCCTCGCCTTCGTGTGTGACGTAGTAATTCAGCACCGGCGCGTCAAAGACCACCGCGTCGATCTTGCGCCCCTCGAAGGCTTCGATCAGCTCTTCCAGCCCCGGGTAGCCATAGAAATCGATATCCCGCCGCTGCAGGAAACCCGACGCCGTCGAACCCTCGATGGTGCCGACCCGCTGCCCATAAAGGTCATTGACCGAATTCACCTTGCCGGTGATCGCCTCGACCGTCATCGCCGTGGTGATCTTGGCGACAAAGACCGACACCACGAACAGCGATGAAATCACCAGCAGCACCCCGAACAGGCGACCGATAGGAGTGCGAGGCACCCGCTCTTCAAAACCGCCATTCACCACCAGATTCAGCGCCCACCAGAAGGACGGAAACCAGGCCTCTTTCAGCGGTCGGTCGAAATAGGGCTGGGCGCGGCGTTCGAATGTCCACATCAGCATACCACCCCCGAACAGCAGCAGGAACGCCAGACCGATGGCAATCGCCAGATCCCAGGACAGCATGGCCCGCCACAGCGACGGTGCCCGCACGTCCTCGGCATGCACCATGATCTGCAGCCCGCTTTCGAACACTGGCTGGCTGAAATCCATTTCGGTTTCGCGCGCCGCCGTGATCGAGATATTGGCCGCCGCCATATCCACCGTGCCGTTGCGCACGCCCTCCAGCATCTCGGCAAAGGTCTCGGTCCGGTTGATCTCGTAGTTCCAGCCAAGGCGATCAGCCATCGCCTCCACCAGGTCGATCGAGAATCCGGTATCGACCCCATTTTCCACCATTGAAAACGGCGGCCGCGTCACGGTGTTGACCGTCAGCATCTGGGCCAGGCTAACCTGTCCCCAGAGGGCAAACATCATCAATGGAAGAAGACGGAAGAAAGACACGTCGAAATCACGACCCTGGATTAAGGAAATCAGAAATGTCTTAGGCCGTATAATAGCATCGCGCAAGCGTGATGCCGCGCGCTCCCCTCGGGTCATGCTCTGCCCTGCCCAATGGCGCGGCACAGGAGGCAGACTTCCTGCTCAGCCGATCTGCATAGCCGACAGCAAACGCCCCTCAGCCCCGGACAGGGCCCGCCGGGCCGCAGGTCCATAGCCGGTGCCGGTTTCCGGGTCCAACTCGGGGAACAGGGCGCAGATTTCATCCAGCACCCTCCGTTCGAACAGGTTCGGGGTTTCCGGACCGGGCAGGAAGCTTTCGCTGGGCAGGTCCTCAGAATAGATCACCTGATGGCGGTCGAACATCAGGTGGACATACTCCACCTCGCGGCAGGGAGAGGGCCGGACCGTTCTGTCATTGATCAGATCCCGCGCCGCCACCAGAACCTCGGGTTCGCCAAACAGCAGTTCCGCCGCAGCGCCGCGCACCAGCACCCGGTGCTGCGGAGAGACGGACAATGTCCGGTGCGCGCCAAAGCTGCCCGCAGCAATCCGTACCGGTGCCAATTCCCCGGTCCCGGCAACCCGGCGCGATCCGGTCCAGCGCACCGGTTGCGGCCCGTCATCGCGGGTCATGACCAGATCCCCGGGCATCAGGCTCTCCACCGGCACTTCGCCGCGCGGGGTGCGGATCAGCGTCCCTGCCACAAAGCAGGGGATCGAAGTCGCATTCACCACCCCGGTATCTGAATTGGTCCCGTTGCTGACGGTATAGGTGAAGGTGAAATCCTCCACGTCGCCATCCCCGACCAAGGTCAGCGTGCCATCACCGTTCAGCTCGACCGTCTGTCCAGTGCTCAGCGTCACCAGCGATCCTGCTGTGACCGCGACACCATTCAGATGGGTAATCGTCAGCGTGCTGCCCGACACATTTGTATCGTTGGCCAGCACATCGATCGTCTTGCTGCCGTCGGCCTGCACGTGCGCCAGATCCGTCTGCGCCACCAGATCTGTCTGGATCGAATCCCCAGCGATCAGAAGGTTACTGTCGTATTTGTTGTCGCCCACATCGGCGATACCGATGCGCAGGGTGTTCACCTCATCCGGGTTGACCACCATCGTCAGCGTCATGGTGAGCGTCAGCCCGTCCATTTCGGTGTTATAGGCATCGCCGGTATTGTCGAGATAGAGGTTCTGATTGTTGGTAGAACTGACAGTGTCCGGGTTGGCGGTGTCGCTACCCACCTCCAACTGTACCTGTTCGCCATTGATCCAGACCGAGACCGAGTCTTGATAGATCGAATCCTGGTATTCCGGAAATTCCTCGGACGAAAAGATGAACTGCATCGTCATCACTTCGCCATCTGGAATGAAACTCACATCCAGATAGGAGGCATCATAGGTCCGCGCGCCAGCAGCCGCATTAAAGTCGGCGTTGTCGTTCTCACCGCTGGTATTGGTGGACTGGTTGGCCCGCTGGTTCGCCTCGCCGCTGGAATTGGTGTAGTCATCCGCGCGGCCCGTCGACAGGATCACCCCCGTATCACCCGGCGTTGCACCGGGGGCTATTGTATCGCCGCCCGAGTAGATTGCAGAGGAACGACTGTCGCCGGAATAGCTCGCGCTGACCACCGTGACGCCGGTGCCAAAGATCTCTTCCGCCATCTGATCGGCAGACGCCGCCAGATTGTAGTTCAGTTCAGACGCTGCCACCATTGCCCTGCCCTCACTCACAACGATGAGACAGACCATCCGGCGCATTGAAACGCCTTTTCGGCGCCATGCGGGGTAAAGACCCTTCCGGGTCCTGTTTTCCGGGATGCAGTGGCCACATGGACCTGTACTGCGCGTTGGTGACCTGCCTCAGGTCTTCTTGGTTAATGGATTATTAACACGATTCTTTTTGCCTGTCCCCGCCTCTGAAGGGGGTACACAAAATGACCTTTTTTGCGCCACGTTTCGCCCCCTCTCCGCCCTTTCACAGTCCCATGACCTGCCCCCTTGGCGACCTTCTGGCGGTTTGCACCTTGCCGGGATCCACGCTAGGCCATGACAAACCGGAATTTCAGGAGCCCACCGCATGTCCCCGACCGATCCCGCCCGCCTGACCGCCGATCTGATCCGCTGCCCGTCGGTCACCCCTGAAGAGGGCGGCGCGCTGGAGCTGCTGGAACAGATCCTAAGCGCAGCAGGCTTTGACTGCGCCCGGACAGACCGCGGCGGGATCAGCAACCTGTTTGCCCGCTGGGGTGCAAAAGGCCACGCCCGCACCTTTGGCTTCAACGGTCACACCGATGTGGTGCCCGTGGGCGATGAAGCAGCCTGGACCGTCGATCCCTTTGGCGCCGAGGAAAAAGACGGCATCCTTTATGGCCGGGGCGCCACCGACATGAAATCGGGCGTTGCCGCCTTTGCCGCTGCTGCCATCGATTTTGTGCAGACCACCCCGCCCGACGGCGCCGTCATCCTGACCATCACCGGCGATGAAGAAGGCGATGCGCTGGACGGCACCACCGCGCTGCTGGACTATATGCAGGAACAGGGGGAGGCTATGTCGGTCTGCCTGGTGGGAGAGCCCACCTGCCCCAATACCATGGGCGAGATGATCAAGATCGGGCGCCGCGGATCGCTGTCGGCATGGTTCACCGTGACCGGCAAACAGGGCCATTCCGCCTATCCGCACCGGGCCAACAATCCGCTCAACGCCATGGCGCGGCTGATGGATCGTCTCGCCAGTCACGAGCTGGATCAGGGCACCGAGCATTTCGACGCCTCGACGCTCGCGGTTGTCACCATCGACACCGGCAACCCGGCGACCAACGTGATCCCGGCGCAAAGCCGCGCCACCGTGAACATCCGGTTCAACGATGCCCACAGCGGCGCCAGCCTGACGGAATGGCTGCGGGCAGAGGCCGACAAGGTCGAAGCCGAATTCGGCACCACCATCGACATGCAGGTCAAGATTTCCGGCGAAAGCTTCATAACGCCGCCGGGCGCGCTCTCCGATCTGGTCTCAACCGCAGTGGCGGAGGAAACCGGTGTCACGCCGGAGCTGTCCACCACAGGCGGCACCTCGGACGCGCGCTTTGTCAAATCGCACTGCCCGGTGGTGGAGTTCGGCCTCGTGGGCAAGACCATGCATCAGGTGGATGAAAACGTTGAAATCGCGCAGATTCACCAGCTGAAAGCCATCTATTCCCGCATCCTGAAAGACTATTTCGCATGACGGCGCAGATTGCGGTCACCGGGGACCGCGAGGCCTGTTTTCGCCTGCGGTTCGACGTTTTCGTCACGGAACAGGGCGTACCTGTCGAGGAAGAGATCGACGCGCTGGATGATGTGGCAACCCATCTTCTGGCCACGCAGGATGGACAGCCCATCGGCACCGCCCGCATCGTCTTTGCCGGTGACACCGCCAAGATCGGGCGGGTTTGCGTCACACAGGCTGGCCGGGGAACCGGTCTGGGCAAGGCGCTGATCGAAAAGGCGGTGGAGATCGCCCGCCAGACACCCGGTATGTCCCGCGCCAAGCTGGGCGCCCAGCTGCACGCCCTCGGCTTTTATGAAAAGCTGGGCTTCACAGCCACCGGCCCCGTCTATGATGACGCCGGGATCGACCACCGTGATATGGTTCTGGACCTGAACTAAGATGAAACGCCAAACCCTTGTCATCATGATCAAGGAACCGCGCCCGGGCAGGGTCAAAACGCGGCTGGGACAGGGGATCGGCGTGATCCCCGCCACCTGGTGGTTCCGGCATCAATCGGCCCGGTTGATCCGATCCTTGCGCGATCCACGTTGGCAGATCGTTCTGGCGGTGGCCCCGGACCGGGCCGTCACCTCCCGCGTCTGGCCCGCTGATCTGCCGCGTCTGGCGCAGGGCGGCGGCGATCTGGGACAGCGCATGAAGCGGATGCTCATGGCGGCGTCCTCTGTCCCGGTCGATAGGCTGGGCCGCGCCCCGGTGCACGGTCCTGTCTGCCTGATCGGCGCCGACATTCCCGGCATCACCCGCGCCCATATCGCCCGTGCCTTTGCCGCGCTGGGGCACTCGGATGCGGTGTTCGGCCCAGCCACCGATGGCGGCTACTGGCTGGTCGGAGCAAAACACCCGGCCCGCCTGCCGCAAACCCTGTTTCAGAACGTGCGCTGGTCCAGCGAGCACGCGCTGGCCGATTCTGTCGCGACGCTTCCGGGATGGCGCATTGCGCAGACAGACATCTTGAACGACGTGGACACGGCAGCAGATCTGCGCCAAAGCCGCAGCTGACCCGATCTTTTCATCATGACCTTGTCTTCGGGTCATGATACGCGGGAGATATGACCCGTATCCCCTCCAAGGCCGAAATCCTCGACTGGATTTCCGCCCACCCGACCCAGAACTCGAAACGCGACATTGCCAAGGCCTTTGGCATCAAGGGGGCTGACCGTATCGACCTCAAGCGCGTGTTGAAGGAACTGGAGGCCGAAGGGCACCTGGAGAAGCGCAGGAAAACCTACCGCGATCCAGAACAATTGCCGCCCGTGACCATCCTGACGGTCAAACGTCCGGACCGGGACGGCGATCTGTTTGGCCGCCCGATGGAATGGCACGGCGAAGGGGTGGAACCCATTATCCTGCTGATGCCGCGCGCCTCGGATCCCGCATTGGGGGAAGGCGACCGGATCCTGGCCCGGCTGACCGCCGTCAAAGGCGCGGATCACAATTACGAAGCCCGGCTGATCCGCCGTATCGGTACCAACCCCAAACGGGTGCTTGGCGTCTTTCGCACCGGCGCCGAAGGGGGCCGGATCGTCCCGATCGACAAATCCAGCTCGACCGAATGGAGCGTGGCGCCGGATGCAACGGGCGGCGCCAAGGATGGTGAGCTGGTCGAGGCCGAACAGGCCGGTCCCAAGACCCGTCTGGGCCTGCCCCGCGCGCGCGTCGTCGAACGTCTGGGCGATCCATCGGCGCCCAAGGCGGTATCGCTGATCGCGATCCACCAGCACGGCATTCCTGACCAATTCCCCGATCAGGTGATGGCCGAGGCGGACGCCGCCAAACCCATTGGCCTGAAAGGACGCGAAGACCTGCGCGACCTGCCGCTGATCACCATCGACCCGGTGGATGCGCGCGACCGCGACGATGCCTGTTTCGCCGAAGCCGACACCGATCCCAAGAACCCCGGCGGCCATGTGATCTGGGTCGCGATTGCCGATGTGGCCGCCTATGTACGGCCCGGCTCCGCATTGGACCGCGAGGCGCGCAAACGGGGCAACTCCAGCTATTTCCCCGACCGCGTGGTGCCGATGCTGCCGGACCGGCTGTCAGGCGATCTGTGCTCGCTGCATGAAAACGTGCCGCGCGCCTCTGTGGTGGTGCGGATGCAGGTCGACGCCGAGGGTAACAAGATCGGCCATCGTTTCATGCGGGCGCTGATCAACTCCAGCGCCGCGCTTAGCTATCAAGAAGTGCAGGACGCCATGGACGGGCGCCCCAGCGAGAAGACCGAGCCCCTGCTTGAGGACGTGATCAAGCCGCTTTACGCCGCCTATCGCGCCCTGACCAAGGCCCGCGCCGCGCGCCAGCCGCTGGATCTGGACCTGCCGGAACGGCGCATCGTGCTGGATGACGACGGGCAGGTCGCCTCGGTCAATTTCCGTGACCGGCTGGAGGCGCACCGGCTGATCGAGGAATTTATGGTGCTTGCCAATGTTGCCGCCGCCGAAACCCTGATCAAGAAACGCACCCCGCTGGTGTTCCGCGTGCACGAGGAACCGGCACCGGAGAAACTGGAGGCGCTGCGCGAAACAGCGCAGGCGGCAGGTCTGAACCTCGCCAAGGGACAGGTGCTGCAGACCCGGCATCTGAATGCGCTGCTGAATGCCGCTGCGGGCACGGACGATGCAGAGCTGATCAATATCTCGACCCTGCGGTCGATGCAGCAGGCCTATTACAACCCTGAAAACTTTGGCCATTTCGGGCTGGCCCTTCGCAACTATGCGCATTTCACATCCCCCATCCGGCGCTATGCGGATCTGATCGTGCACCGGGCGCTGATTACCGCCCATGGCTGGGGGCCGGACAATGGCAAGGATGGCCTCACCCCCGATGAAATCGAGCGGCTGGACGACACCGCCACTCATATTTCCGAGACCGAGCGCCGCTCGATGATCGCGGAACGTGACACCACAGACCGCTATCTGGCGGCCTACCTGTCGGAACGGGTCGGCAATGAATTTACCGGCCGGATCAGCGGCATTGCCCGGTTCGGCGCCTTCGTGAAACTGGATGAAACCCATGCCGACGGGCTGGTACCCGTGCGCACCATCGGACGCGAGTTCTTCCATTTCGACGCTGATGCCGGAACCCTGATGGGGGCCGATACCGGTCTCACGCTTGCCATCGGTCAGCGCGTCACCGTCAGGCTGACACAGGCCGCGCCGGTCACCGGTGGGCTGGAGCTGGAGCTGCTGTCGATTGAGGATCAGGCCCTGCCCAAAGGTGGCAGTGGGCGCGGACGACGCAGCCCGGCGGGCCGCACCGTCAAACGCAAGGCGGCAAAATCCAAACACAAGGCCGCCAAGACCAAGCGCAAGGTCGAACGCAAACGCCGCAAGTAAAACAGCCAATAGATCCGGCCTGCTACGCCGGTTCGGCGGCGCCTTGCGCGCCTGCCGATTGAACCCTTTTGCGATGGACCGGCAATGATTACATTCAAGCTGAGCAGACACTGAACCAAGGTAGTATTCCCATGCGGATCTGGATGAAGGCGGCAGCCCTTGCCGCGACCGGCGCAGTTGCAGCACAGGCCGGACCCGACGAATCCCTACGCCCCCCTGAGCGCCCGGTCGAACGGGGCGCCCCGGCGGCTGATGGCTCTTACCAGCTGGCGGCGGCGATCTCGTTGCGCCCCTTGAGCCGCCCCAGCGGGCTGGCACCAGACATCGTTCAGGACGATCAGGTGGTGCCGGTCGCCGCCAACAGTGGCTTTCAGGCGTGGATCAACGGATTCCGGCGCCGTGCCATGGCACAGGGGATCTCCTCTTCGACCCTGAACCGCGCCTTTCGCGGGGTGGAGTATGACAACGACGTCATTCGCCGCGACCGTAACCAGTCCGAGTTCACCAAGACGATCTGGGAATACCTAGACAGCGCCGTCTCGGACTCCCGGGTCAAGAACGGCAAAAAGGCCCTGCGTGAACAGCGGCGGCGGCTGAACCGGATCGAAGCCACCTATGGCGTCGACAAGGAGGTCGTGGTCGCCGTCTGGGGCATGGAAAGCAACTATGGCAACCACCGCGGCAATATGAACGTCATTCAATCGCTGGCGACGCTGGCCTATGACGGACGCCGCGGGCGGTTCTTTGAAAAGCAGCTGATCGCGGCGCTGAAGATCCTGCAATCGGGCGACGTCGCCCCGCGCAAGATGACCGGCAGCTGGGCCGGGGCCATGGGGCACACCCAGTTCATTCCGACCTCTTATCTGGCCTATGCTGTGGATTTCACTGGCGACGGCAAACGCGACATCTGGTCGGAAGACCCCTCTGATGCGCTGGCCTCGACCGCCGCTTATCTGAAGCGGTTCGGCTGGGTCAAAGGCCAGCCCTGGGGCGTCGAAGTGCAGCTACCGCGGGGGTTCAACTATGGTCTGGCCAGCCGGTCGGTGAAGAAATCCCCCGCGGAATGGGCCCGGCTGGGTGTCGTTGGAACCAACGGGCGCGCCGTTCCCAACCATGGCACGGCCTCGATCCTGCTGCCCGCCGGCGGGAATGGCGCCGCCTTCATGATCTTCAAGAATTTCTCGGTCATCGAGCGCTATAACGCTGCCGATGCCTATGTGATTGGGGTGGGGCACCTGTCCGACCGCATCGCAGGCGGACCGGCGATCCAGGCGAAATGGCCGCGCGGCGACCGCTCCTTGAATTTCCGGGAACGCAAGGAGCTGCAGCAGCGCCTGTCGCGGGCCGGTTTCAACACTGGTGGCGTCGATGGGAAGATTGGCCCCAAGACGCTGGCCGCGATCCGCAGCTATCAGGCCTCCAAAGGTCTGATCCCGGATGGTTATGCCTCGCTCAAACTGCTGCGCCGCCTGCGCTGAGCCACACCTCACGACGAGCAAAAGAAAAGGCCCCGCATCCTCTGCGGGGCCTTCTTTATATCAGCGTTCTGTGGTGTATCAGCCTGGGCTCATGCCGCGCAGACGCTCGGAGCGGCGACGCAGCAGTTCCAGCACCGTCAGCAGGCAGATCGAAATCCCCACAAGGATGGTCGCAACCGCCAGAATGGTGGGCGAGATCTGTTCGCGCAGGCCTGTGAACATCTGCCACGGCAGCGTCTTCTGACCGGCCGAGCCGACAAAGAGCACCACGACGACCTCGTCAAAGGAGGTGATGAAGGCAAAGAGACCACCGGAGATCACACCAGGCAGGATCAGCGGCATCTGAACCCGGAAGAAGGTGGTCACCGGATCGGCGCCCATGTTCGCCGCAGCGCGGGTCAGCGAACGGTCAAAGCCGACCAGTGTCGCGGTCACGGTGATGATCACGAAGGGAATGCCAAGCGCCGCGTGGGCCAGAACCACGCCGAAGTAGGTGCCCTGCATCCCGATGCGGCTATAGAAGAAATACATGCCCGCAGCCGAAATGATCAGCGGCACGATCATCGGAGAGATCAGGATCGCCATGATCGCACGGCGGAAGGGCACGTGCGGCTGGCTCAGACCAATCGCCGCCAGGGTGCCGAAGCTGACCGACAGGATCGTCGCCATCGGCGCGATCTTGATCGAGTTCCACAGCGCCTGCTGCCAGTCGTCATTGCTGAAGAAGTCCTTGTAGTGCTTCAGCGAATAACCAGCCGGATCAAAGCGCAGCATTTCCGGGGTGAAGGTGAAGAAGTTCTCGGCATTGAAGCTGAGCGGCATCACCACCAGGATCGGCGTGATCAGGAAGACGAAGATAACGCCGCAGATCACCCGGAAACTGTAATGCCACAGCACCTGACCGGGGGTCAGATAGGGCGGCAGATGCGCCCGGTAGCGCGAGGTCGCCAGCCAGAAGACGAACCAGCCCGCGAACCAGCCGAACAAGCCGCCCACCACCGCGGCGGGCAGCCCGCCGAACAGGTAGCCCAGCACCAGGAACAGCGCAAAGGTCGCCCAGCGCAGCGGTTTTTCCTTGTCGGTCATACCGGCAAAGACAAATCCAAGTACGCCCAGGATGGCGCCGCCGACGAGGATCCCGATCAAGCCGGTGGCCTGAGCGGTGCCCACGAAGAGACCAAAGAAGGCTCCGGCGCCGGCTGCCACGGCAGCGGTGAAACCGGGTGTTTGATTTGTAACAGGAGTCAAGGCCATGTCGATTATCCCAGTTTCACGTTGTCGATGCCGACGATCTTGTCGTAGGCCCAGTAGAGCACCAGAACGACGACCAGAAGGATCGCGCCAAGTGCAGCCGCGAGGCCCCAGTTCAGCGAAGACGAGATGTGATAGGCGATCCGGTTCGAGATGAAGACACCCTTGGTGCCGCCGACGATTTCCGGGGTGATGTAGTAGCCGATGGCCAGAATGAAGACGAGGATCGACCCTGCGCCGATACCGGGCACCGACTGCGGGAAATAAACCCGCCAGAAGGCCGTCCAGTTCGTCGCGCCCAGGGACTTGGCCGCGCGCAGGTAGGATGGGTTGATCGTCTGCATCACCGAATACATCGGCAGGATCATGAAGGGCAGCAGGATGTGGGTCATCGCCACGATGGTACCGAACTGGTTGTTGATCATCACCAGCCGGGCGTCATCCGCCACAAGCCCCAGCCAGACCAGCACGTCGTTGATGACGCCCTGTTGCTGCAGCATCACCTTCCACGCCGATGTCCGCACCAGAAGCGAGGTCCAGAAAGGCAGCAGCACCAGGATCATCAGCAGGTTGGCCGAGCGTGTCGGCAGGTTCGCAAGGATCCAGGCCACCGGGTACCCTAGCAGAATACAGGAACCCGTGATCACCAAAGACATGAACATCGTACGCTTGAGCAGCGTGATATAGATCTGCTGGTTCTCGGGACGCGCTTCGGCGCCATCCGGGCCTTTCTGCATGTCGATGGAGTTCAGGAAATAACCGCTGGTATATTTCGGGCTGTAGGTCTGGATCGTGCGCCAGTTGTCGACGTCGCCCCAGTCTTCGTCGATGTCGAGGAAGGCTGCCTTGAAGGAAATCGGCTCCAGATCGGCCAGTGCTGCGCCCGCGGCCTGAAGTTCAGCCGCGCCGGGGCCGCTATAGCTGGCCAGTTTTTCTGCGCCACCGGGGGCCTGCACTTCGGTGGCAAAGGCCACGAAAACGCTTTCCCAGGGATCTTCTTCGGCCACGACATCCTGATCGATGATCGCCGTGAACAGCGCGAAATCGGTATAGGCGGTCGCCATGCGCGGGAAGAGTTCGGAAATCTCGGCGCCGGGCACAAAGCCGATATCGGCCGGGAATACCTCATCCGTGAGATTGCGCATCTTTTCGCGCTGTGCGGTCAGCAGATCGGAATTGCCCGCCGCGCCACTGCCGCCGGTCATGATTTCGAACCAGAGCGCCTCATCCTTGAGGGCGCGATCGGCAGCGCGTTCGATGGCTTTGACGTGGTCCTTGCCGATGTCATCAACCTTGCGGCCGCTGCTGCGGAACAGGGAGGAAATACCGGTCTGTTCATAGTTCAGGCGGGTGCCGAGCTTGGTATGCTCCTTGGCCTCTGCCGCCACAAATAGATCGTAATATAGCTCTTCATATACCGCGTCGCCGGGGGCTTCACCGCTTTTGGCGTCCCAGTCGGCAAGGGTGACCACGGTCTTGGGAAGCGTGTCCGAAACGATCCGGTTCTCGACCGAGCGGAACAGCATGTCGCCGATCGGGAGAATGAAGGTCAGAAGGATGAAGAGCAGAAGCGGTGCGATCAGCATCAGCGCACGCATCTTTTGCATTCTCAGGGCGCGGGCCAGGCTGCGCTTCAATGGCGTGCCGTCAGCCGCCAGAACCGGGCCGGATTGGGTGGTGTCGCTCATATCTATCCCTGTGTTTTGCCCGCTGTGTCGCCCGCGGGTTTTGCTCTTCCGGTCGTTCAGATGCGACCTGATACGAAGAGTGGGTGCCAGAGAGCGCCGGGCGCTCTCTGGCTAGATCATCAGACCGGCTTACTTGGCCAGCCACGCCTGGAATTTGGCGTCGATGTCGTCGCGGTAGTCAGCCCAGAACTCGTAGTTGTAGAGGAACGTGTTCTTAGCGTTTGCGGGATCGGTCGGCATGTGCGGCGCCATGTCGATGCCCAGTTCGGCGTGCTTGCCAACCAGTGGAGCGGAGGACGCACGGGCCGGACCGTAGGAGATGTACTTGGCCTGATCCGCCAGACGCTGGGTGTCGGTTGCGAACATGATGTAGTCCAGCGCGCGGGCTTTACGCTCGTCGGACAGACCTGCCGGAATGATCCAGCCGTCCAGGTCGAACACCTGCGCGTCCCACATCATGGCGACGGGCTGCTTCTGCTCTTCGATGACCGAGAACAGACGACCGTTGTAGGTGGAGCCCATCACGACTTCGCCGTCAGCCAGCAGCTGCGGAGTGTCGGCGCCAGCGGACCACCAGATCACGCTGTCCTTGATGGTGTCGAGCTTGGCCAGGGCCTGCTCTTGACCTTCTTCGGTCTCCAGCACGTCATAGACTTCGTCTTTTGCAACGCCGTCGCAGAGCAGAGCCCATTCCATGTTGTTGATCGGACGCTTCTCCAGCGCGCGCTTGCCCGGGTAGGCTTCCAGGTCGAACACGTCGCAGATGTCATCCGGAGGCGTGTCGCCAACCATGTCGGTGCGGTAGCCGAAGGTGGTCGAGTAAACGATCTGCGGGATGAAGCAGTCAGAGACCAGCAGTTCGCCGAAGTCTTCGGAGGCCGGGGTGCCATCGGGTGCGGCAGCCAGCTGCTCGTCCGCGTCGATTTCCATCGCCAGACCTTCGTCGCACAGACGCATCGCGTCAGCAGCAACCACGTCAACCACGTCCCAGGTCACGTTGCCCGCTTCGTTCATCGCGCGCAGCTTCGCAACCGCTTCGGCCGAGCTTTCGTCGTTGATGATCTTGACGCCGGTCTTTTCAGCATAGGGCTCGTGATAGGCCTTCAGCTGGGAGTTCGAATATGCGCCACCCCAGGACACGATGGTCATCTCGTCTGCCATTTCTGCGAACGCCATCGGCGCGCAGAGCGCCGTCGTGGCGGCAAGGGCTGTCAGTTTGGTGAGTTTCATAAACACTCTCTCCTTGTTGATCTTGAATTTAACTGTGATCCCCCGGTCACTTGGCCGCCGGGGGTTTCAAAGCGCGCGCCGTCGTCAGGCGTCCAGCGCGCGGCAGTCTTCGGGCAGCCAGCCGATTTCAATCTGCTGGCCCGGCTTCAGGCGAACCTGGTCCGGTGCGTTCCGTGTCTTGATAATGAATTCGTCATTTCCCGCCACCCGCAGACGGGTACGGAAGATGTCACCCATGTAGATGAATTCCAGCACTTCGGCCTTCAGGGTGTGGGCGCCTTCCTGCAGGCGTTCCTTGTTGTATTCGACCCGTTCGGGGCGGATGGAAACGCGGGTGCGCTCGCCAGGCTGGGACACGTTGATCGGCTTGCAGTCGATCAATTCGCCACCATCCAGCTGCACCAGAGCAAGACCGTTGTTGATCTCTTTCACGGTGCCTTCAAGGGTGTTGTTCTCACCAATGAACTGCGCGACGAAGCTGTTTTCCGGCTCTTCATAAAGCTGATCCGGCGGCGCCAGCTGCTGAATACGGCCATCGTCGAACACAGCAACGCGGTCTGACATGGTCAGCGCCTCGGTCTGGTCGTGGGTCACATAGACCACGGTAATGCCCAGACGGTGGGCCAGGTCGGTGATTTCGAACTGCATCTTTTCGCGCAGCTGTTTGTCCAACGCGCCCAGCGGTTCGTCCATCAGAACCAGTTCGGGTTCGAACACGAGCGCGCGTGCCAGAGCGACCCGCTGCTGCTGACCACCCGAAAGCTGCGCAGGGCGGCGGCCGCCAAAGGCGCCCATTTCCACCATGTCCAGCGCACGCTTGACCTTCTCTTCACGCTCGGACTTGCCCATCTTGCGGACTTCCAGCGGAAAGCTGAGGTTCTCGGCGATGGTCATATGCGGGAACAGCGCATAGTTCTGGAACACCATGCCGATGCCACGCTTGTGCGGCGGAATGTTGTTGATCGAAACACCGCCCAGACGGATATCCCCGTGGGTGGCGGTTTCAAATCCGGCAAGCATCATAAGGCAAGTTGTCTTGCCAGAGCCAGACGGCCCAAGCATTGTCAGAAACTCACCTTTAGGCATCACCAGGTTAAGGTCTTTGACGACGAGCGTTTCGCCATCATAACTCTTTTGGACACGTTCGAATTCAACGAACGCATCACTGTTTGACGCATCAGCCAAAACAGGCTCCCCGTGTTAATTTGGCAGTTTGGTCTGCACTCGTTGCACTGATGTAAACATACCCACCATGGTGGATGCAACCGGATCGTCCTTTCAGTGCTTGAAACTAGCTTAGGGACTAGCTTTCAGCGGATCGGACCGATTGCGACCGCAAAAGCAGAATTTGCGGCATATTTTAAATGATCATACAGGAGAATCCTCTGCCACGGGCTCCCGTTCACGAAAATGTGCAAGAAAAGGCCCTGCGCCGGGAAGATCCTTTGATTCCGGCGCAGGGCCTGTTTTTCAGGCAAATAATGCATGCCAAACACCGCTTTCCTGCCGAAATTCGGTGTTTGCGCTTAAGTTCAGGCGCTGTGCAGCAGGTCTTGCTCTTTCAGTGCGGCATAGCATTCGTCCAGCGACAGGCGAGCTCGTTCGATCAGGGTATCGATCTCGGCCGGGGTCATGACCAGCGGAGGAGAGATAATCATCCGGTCGCCCACATGGCGCATGATCAAATTATTGGCAAAGCACCGTTCGCGGCAGATATAGCCCACCGTTCCGGCAGGTGCAGCAAAGGCAGCCCGCGCTTCTTTGTTCGGTGTCAGTGCGATTGAGCCCATCATGCCAACGATCTTGGCCTCACCCACCAGCGGGTGATCAATCAGCGCCTCCCACTTCTCTTTCAGATAAGGCGCAGCCACATCCTGCACGTGACCGACGACATTTTCCTCTTCGAGAATGCGCAGGTTTTCCAGCGCCACCGCCGAGGACACCGGGTGCCCGGAATAGGTATAGCCGTGATTGAATTCGTCGCTCGCGATCACGGCGGCGACCTCATCCGACACCACCGAGCCACCGATCGGCGCGTAGCCCGAGCTCAGCCCCTTGGCGATGGTCATGATGTCCGGGCGGATGCCCATGGTCTGGCTGCCGAACCAGTTGCCGGTGCGGCCAAAGCCACAGATCACCTCATCCGCGATCAGCAGGATCTCGTATTTATCGCAGATGCGCTGAATTTCCGGCCAGTAGGTTTCCGGCGGCACAATAACGCCGCCCGCACCCTGAACTGGTTCGGCGATAAAGGCTGCAACGCGGTCTTCGCCCAGTTCCAGAATCGCCTGTTCCAGTTCCTGCGCGCGCTGCAGACCGAACTCTTCGGGGGAGGTGTCACCACCCTCGGCCCACCAATGCGGCTGGTTGATATGGTGGATATCCGGGATCGGCAGGCCGCCCTGTTCATGCATCGCCGACATCCCGCCCAGGCTGCCGCTGCCAACCGAAGAGCCGTGATAGGCGTTCTTGCGGCTGATGATGATGGATTTAGTCGGCTTGCCTTTCAGCGCCCAGTAGTGACGCACCATGCGGATGTTGGTGTCATTCGCCTCAGATCCCGACCCGGCAAAGAATACATGGTTCAGATCACCGGGCGCCAGTTCCGCAATCTTGTTGGCTAGGGCGATGACCGGCACATGCGAGGTCTGGAAGAAGGTATTGTAATAAGGCAGCTCGCGCATCTGACGGGCGGCGACATCGGCCAGCTCGTCACGGCCATAGCCGATGTTGACGCACCACAGGCCCGCCATCGCGTCGAGGATCTCGTTGCCTTCACTATCGGTCAGCGTGACGCCGCTCGCGCGGGTGATGATCCGGGCGCCTTTTTCCGCCAGTTCACCATTGGCGGTGAAGGGATGCATGTGGTGCGCGGCGTCCAGGGCCTGCAATTCGGCCGTCGGCATGTGGTTGGTGATCGCATTCATGGGAGTCGCTCCAAAAATAAGAGATTGGCCCCAGAATATGATCAAATTTCACGGTGTCAATCGAATCAGTTGTCCGGATCCAGCCCCATGCTGACCTGATCCATGCCCTGGCAAACGTCCCGTTCCATCGCCAAAGCAGCCATTTCGGGATCCCTGCGACGCAAGGCCTCAAGGATGTCCTTGTGACGGTCCGGAAAGCTCTGGGTGCCAAAGCGGCCACAGACCACTCGCAGGGACGGGCCAAAGCGCAGCCACAGGCGATCCGCAAGATCGGTCAGGATCGGAGCGGCGGCGCGACTGTATAATGCGGTGTGGAAACTGTAGTTCTGCGCCAGATACCCCGGCACATCGCCTGCGGAAATCGCCTGATCCAGCGCCGTGTCGATGCGCTCCAGCTCAGCGATATCGGCGTCCGAAACCTGTGTTGTTGCGAGCCTGACAAGCTCACACTCAATTGTTTTTCTTGCGAAAATAAGCTCTTTGACATCCGATGTCCGCAACAAGGGAACGGAAACACGCCGGTTACCCTGAAACACCAGCGCCCCATCCGAGATAAGTCGGCGGATCGCCTCGCGGACCGGTGTCATCCCAACCCCCAAAGCCGCAGTCAAACCCTGGATCGTTACCGCCTGCCCCGGCGCCAGTTCACCGAACAGGATCTGCGCGCGCAGCTTTTGATACACGGCCTCATGGGCCGGCGTTTTCGCCGCGCCGTCTTCTGCATTCTGGGCCGAAGATGTGATCTCTGTCACCTTGGGGTATCCTCCTAGTTTTTGGGCAGCTTGCACCAAGAACCACCCGGTGAAAACATAAACAGTATTGCCCCACGAGGCAAAACTTGATCAAATCCACCCCAGCCGGGCAATGAAACCGGCAGGCACAGGGAGATACTCATGACACTCAAGACGATGACACTGACCGCCGTCGTTGCCCTTAGCAGCACGGCCGCCATCGCGGAAGAGGTGCGCGTTTATAACTGGTCCGACTACATCGACGAAGCCCTTCTGGAAAAGTTCGAGGCAGAGACCGGGATCGATCTGATCTACGATGTATTCGACAGCAACGAACTTCTGGAAACCAAAATGCTGGCCGGCGGGTCGGGCTATGACGTGGTGGTGCCCAGCGGCACCTTCCTGCAGCGCCAGATCATGGCAGGCTCTTTCCAGAAACTGGACATGTCCAAGCTGCCCAACCACAAGAACATGTGGGATGTGGTCGAAAACCGCACCGAACAATACGACCCGGACAACGCCTATTCCATCAACTACATGTGGGGCACCACCGGCATCGGTGTGAACGTTGGCAAGGTCAAGGAACTGCTGGGCGACGATGCCCCGATCAACTCGCTTGAGCTGGTCTTCAACCCCGACAACATGGAAAAACTGGCCGAATGCGGCGTCCATTTCCTGGATGCCCCGGCAGAAATGATCCCCGCTGCGCTGAAATACATCGGCGAAGATCCCGACAGCCATGACCCGGACGTGATCGCCAAGGCCGAAGGCGTCTTCATGGCGGTGCGCCCCTATATCCAGAAATTCCATTCCTCCGAATACATCAACGCGCTGGCGAATGGTGACATCTGCGTGGCAGTGGGCTGGTCCGGTGACGTGCTGCAGGCCCGCGACCGCGCCGCCGAAGCCGACAATGGCGTCGAAATCGCCTATCACGCGGCCGTCGAAGGCGCCCAGATGTGGTTCGACCAGATGGCCATTCCGGTCGACGCCCCGAACCCGGATGCGGCGCATGTGTTCCTGAACTTCATCATGGACCCGCAGAACATGGCGGCGGCATCAAACTACGTCTACTACGCTAACGGCAACAAGGCATCGCAGGAATTCCTGGTTGAGGACGTGATCGGCGATCCGGCGATCTACCCGGATGAAGCCACCCTGGCCAACCTGTTCACCACTACGCCCTATGCCCCCAAGGTGCAGCGCGTCGTGACCCGTCTGTGGACCAAGATCAAGTCGGGCACCTGATCCGATATCGCCTGATCCGGCAGGGCGCACCCTGTGCCCTGCCGGGCTATGCCAATACACCTTCCAAAGGGGCCAGTGCCGCTTTGGACCTGGACCGCGCAGGGGGCCGGATTGACACTTCCCGTTTTTGAACCCTGGAACGACCCCGAGGCCAAGCCTTTGATCGAGTTCCAAAATGTCACCAAACGCTTTGGTGAGTTCACCGCAATCGACGATCTGACAATCGGTATATACGAGCGGGAGTTCTTCGCGCTTCTTGGCCCCTCGGGCTGCGGCAAGACCACGCTGATGCGGATGCTCGCCGGGTTTGAAACCGCGACCGAAGGTAAGATCTATCTCGCCGGTCAGGATATCGCCCCGGTGCCGCCGAACAAGCGCGCGGTGAACATGATGTTCCAGTCCTACGCGCTGTTCCCGCATCTCAGCATCTGGGACAATATCGCCTTCGGGCTCAAACGTGAAGGCATGCCCAAGGACGACATCGCCGAGCGGGTGGAGAACATGCTGCGCCTAACCCGGCTGGAAAAATTCGCCCGCCGCAAACCGCACCAGATCTCGGGGGGACAGCGGCAGCGGGTGGCACTGGCGCGGTCGCTGGCCAAGGCCCCAAAACTGTTGCTGCTGGACGAACCCCTTGGTGCGCTCGACAAGAAGCTGCGCCAGGACACCCAGTTCGAGCTGATGGACATTCAGGAGAAGACTGGCACCACCTTTGTCATCGTCACCCACGACCAGGAAGAGGCGATGACCGTCGCCAGCCGCGTTGCGGTGATGGACAACGGCAAGATCATGCAGGTCGCCACCCCGGATCGCATCTACGAGACCCCCAATTCCGTTTACGTCGCCGATTTCATCGGTGATGTGAACATCATCGACGGCACCGTCACGCCCACCGGCGAAGACAGCTATGCCCTGAACTGGAAAGAAGGGCAGGAACCGCTGACGGTCAAAACCCCCAACACGTTCTCGGACGGGCAGACCGCACATCTGGCCATCCGCCCGGAAAAGGTCACCATCACGGCAGACCGTCCCGAAGGCGCCGACAACGCGGTGCAGGGCAAGATCCTCGACATTGCCTATCTCGGCAATATCTCGACCTATCACGTTGAACTGCCCTCTGGCGCGGTGATCAAGGCGCAGGCGGCCAATACCCGCCGCATCTCGCGCCGGGCCTTTACATGGGAAGACACTGTCTGGCTGTCCTGGACCGCCACGGCAGGCGTCCTGCTGGCGAACTGATGCGCCGCTTTGCCCTGATCATTGTCCCCTACCTGTGGCTCTTTGCGCTGTTTCTGGTGCCTTTTGCCATCGTCCTGAAAATCTCGCTTTCGGATGTGGCGCTGGCGCGCCCGCCCTATATGCCGCAATTCGACTGGGCGACGGGCATCTGGACCTTCCTGTCCGAGCTGGACTTTGAAAACTTTGTCTGGCTGACGCAGGACGATCTATACTGGAAAGCTTATCTCAGCTCGCTGCAGATCGCCTTCTTCTCGACTGTGCTGACGCTGCTGGCGGGTTATCCGATCGCCTACGGCATGGCGCGGGCGCCGTCCGAATGGCGCGCGACGCTGATGATGCTGGTGATCCTGCCGTTCTGGACCAGCTTCCTGATCCGCGTCTACGCCTGGATGGGCATCCTGTCGAACGAAGGGTTCCTCAACCAGTTGCTGTTGTGGCTGGGGATCATCAACGAGCCGCTGACCATCCTCAACACCAATACCGCCGTCTATATCGGCGTGGTCTATACCTACCTGCCCTTCATGATCCTGCCGATCTATTCCGCGCTGGAACGGATGGATGAATCGCTGATCGAAGCGGCCGAGGATCTGGGCTGTTCGCGTCTCTCCGCTTTCTGGCTGGTGACCATCCCGCTGTCGAAACCCGGCATTATCGCGGGCTGTTTCCTCGTCTTCATCCCCACCTTGGGCGAGTTCGTAATTCCATCGCTCTTGGGCGGATCGGACACGCTGATGATCGGCAAGGTTCTGTGGGAGGAGTTCTTCTCGAACCGTGACTGGCCGGTTGCCTCGGCCGTGGCGGTAGTGCTGCTGCTCCTCTTGATCGTTCCCATCGTGCTGTTCCAGCGCAACCAGCAGAAACAGCAGGAGGCCGAACAATGAACAGGATGAGCTGGTTCAATACCGTTTCGCTGACGCTTGGCTTTGCCTTTCTTTATGTGCCGATGGTGATTCTGGTGATCTTCAGCTTCAATGAAAGCAAGCTGGTCACCGTCTGGGCGGGCTTTTCGACCAAATGGTACGGCGAGCTGATGCAGAACGAGGCCTTCCTCAACGCCGCCTGGGTCACCATCAAGGTCGCGGTCTTCTCCTCGACCATCGCGACGGTCCTTGGCACCATGGCCGCCTATGTCATGGTGCGCGGCGGGCGGTTCTTTGGCCGCACCCTGTTTTCCGGGATGATCTACGCACCCCTCGTGATGCCCGAGGTAATCACCGGTCTGTCGCTGCTCCTGCTGTTCATCGGCATTGGGCTGGACCGGGGGATTCTGACCATCGTTCTGGCGCATACCACCTTCTCCATGTGCTACGTCTCGGTGGTGGTCTCCTCGCGATTGGTGACATTCGACCGGTCGCTGGAAGAGGCCGCGCTGGATTTGGGCTGTTCCCCGGCCGAGGCATTCCGTCTGGTGACCCTGCCCATCATCGCACCTGCGGTGATCTCGGGCTGGCTCCTCGCATTCACCCTGTCGCTCGATGATCTGGTCATTGCCTCTTTCACCTCGGGACCAGCGGCCACCACCCTGCCGATCAAGATCTTTTCGGCAGTGCGCCTTGGGGTCTCCCCAGAGATCAACGCGCTGTCGACCATCATGATTGCCATTGTCACCATCGGCGTGATCTCGGCCTCGCTGGTGACGAAACACCAGATGGTGCGGCAGAAACGGGATGAACAGGCGGCGGCGCGGACCTGATGCGGCGGATTTTCTCTGACTACGCCTATGGCCCGGGCCCGCGGGACGGCTGCTGGTGGGATGAAACCATCGCTGCCCCCGACTGGCCCAGGTTGTCCGGTGAGGTGACAGCCGATGTCGCAATAATCGGCGGGGGTTTCACCGGCATGTCCGCCGCCCTGCATCTGGCCGAGGCCGGAGCAAGGGTCGCCCTGCTTGAGGCCAAAACGCCCGGCTGGGGTGCCTCCGGGCGCAACGGCGGCTTTTGCTGTATCGGCGGCGCCAAGCTGTCTAGCGCTGCTATGCGGCGCAAATTCGGCGCCGAGGCCACCGACATCTATGATGCCGGAGAGGTCGCAGCCGTGGATCTGGTGCGCCAGCTGCTGGATCGTCACCAGATCGATGCCGATACCCACTCGGATGGCGAAACCCAGATGGCCCACAGCCCGCGCGCCATGAAGGCGCTTCGCCGACAGGCCGATGAGATTGCCGCTGCGGGCGGCTCACCGCAGTTGCTGGAACAGCATGAACTGGCCGCGAACGGAATGAACGGCGGCTTTTTTGGCGCCCTGACAACCCCGGTGGGATTCGGCCTCAACCCGCGCAAATACCTGTTCGGCATCGCCCGCGCCGCGCAATCTGCCGGGGCCAGCCTGTTTCAGAACAGCCCGGTAACCGGGCTCAGCCGCACATCAAGCGGCGGGCATATCCTGACAACACCAGACGGTGCTTTGCACGCCGATCAGGTGATGGTGGCCACGAACGGCTATTCCTGGGACGGGCTTCCGGACTGGCTGTCAGGCCGCTATATCCCGGCACAATCCACCGTGATGGTAACCCGCCCACTCAGCGATGAGGAGCTACAGGCGCAGGGCTGGTTCACCGATCAGATGGCCTTTGATACCCGCAACCTGCTGCATTATTTCCGGCTGATGCCGGACCGGCGGTTCCTATTTGGCATGCGGGGTGGGCTTTTTGCCTCGCCGCGCTCCGAAGCAGCGATTCGCCGCGCGCTGCGTCAGCATTTTGACACCATGTTCCCCGAATGGCGCGCAGTGGAAGGCACGCATTTCTGGTCTGGCATGGTGTCCATGGCGCGCAATCTGGTTCCCTTTGTCGGGCCGGTGCCCGGTGAAAAAGGGATGTTCGCGGGCCTGTGTTATCATGGCAATGGGGTTGCCATGGGCAGCTATTCCGGTCGGTTGCTGGCCGATCTGGTGCAGGGCAAACAGCCCGGTCTGCCCTATTCCCCGGTCATTCAGAGCATGGGAAAATTCCCCTTTGGCCGCGCCCGCCGGGTGGTAATGCCGCCCGCCTATGCGGTGCTGGGGATGATGGACTGAAGCGCGGCGATCTCCAGCTGCATTGCGGCCCGGTCCTGTGCCCCGCCTTGCTCCGCTTTCCACAGACAATAGGCTGCCATGCGCCAATGGAACCAGGGCTTCAGGGCCTCTGTACGCTCGACGACCTGCCGGTCCGGATAGGCCGCAAGAAAGGCGGCCTCCTCCGCGCGGCTCAAGACTTTGCCGCGGTACAGGAATTGCATTGCGGGCGACAGAAAAAGTGCCAGATCCTCGGCCGGGTCGCCTTTCTGCGGGCATTGCCAGTCGATCAGGGTCAGTGTTCCGTCATGCGCCACCAGATTGCCCGGCACCGGATCACCATGGATCAGGCTGGTGCCGGAGGCGGGCGGCACCTGTCCTGAGGGGCGCATCGCGCGCAAATCCGCGCCACCTTGGGTTTGGGACAGGATGCTTCCGGTCTGCGCCGCCAGCATCGCGCTGCCATTCACGCCAGCGGGAACGCCTGCGAAAACCGGCTGATCATGCAACCGGCCAAGCAGCCGTGCCACCTCGGCAGCGCCTCGCTGCCAGGGAGCGCCCTCAATATGGGAATAGGCCAACCAATGGCGCCCCTCGAAATGACCAGAAGTGACCAGATGCGGCACCATTCTGGTCCCAGACAAGGCCGAAAGCGCTGCAATTTCCCGCAAGGGGTCATTGGCAAACAGCGGATTCTTTCGTCCCGGCTCGAACAATTTCACCACCAAATCGCCCATGCGCCAGACATGATTCGAACGCCCCCCGGTCAGGATCCGGGGGGCGCGCGCCTCAAATCCCGAGGCGTTCAGATACGTAAAGAATCTGCTGTGAAATTCAGGCGATTTGGCTGACAGGGTCCGCTCCAGTCTTCATCCCCCGGCGAAATGCGAGGGTATCAGGGGACGATGCCCCCCGATGTTCCGGCGGTCCCTGCCCTATTGTCAGGTCTCGGCCGGAGCGTCGCGAAGCCCCGTCACAGTGGAGGCCAAGATCGCCGAGCCGCCTTCGGTGATCAAGACCACATCGCCGCCCTGCATCTGGGTTTCCGTCACCTTGGTATAAACCTCGGCCAGATCCGTTAGCAGCACCTCACCGTCCCGGCTGCTTTCGATGGTGAAGGCATAGCTGCCGGGTTCGAGCGTATTGCCCTCCTGATCGGTACCATCCCAGGAATAGGGCTCCGCCGAAACAGGCAGGTTGATACGGGCGACTTCGGTCCCATCAGCATCGGTGACGACCATTTTCACCTGATCCGCAGCAGCCGCCGGATTCGGAGCCACAACCACCGGAGAGGATCCGTCAAAATACCCCGGCGCCGCAACGCGGGCCTCCATACCCACCCAGCCGGACATCGCCGCCATATTGGACAGGCCAAGCTGATTCTGCATGGCCAGAAGCAGATCATTGCCCTGAACCTGCTGTTCCACCATCGAGAACTGCGCCAACTGTGATGCGTATTCGGTCGAATCGAGCGGTTCCAGAGGATCCTGATAGCGCGCCTGAGCGGTCAGCATCTTCAGGAAGGTCTCGAAATCCGAAGTCAGCCCAGTCGGACGCGTAGCTTTCGCGGCGCTGGCCTGTGTCGTTGTCGCGGCACTGGCCGCGCTTACAGCATCTGTCATGGTTTAAACTCTCATATCAACGCCGGTCGAGCCCAACCGGAGGTTCTGTATCTGTGTTTCAGCGACCTCATCGGTCGCGCTCATATCGGTGGCCCCGGTCGAGGCGCCATGCCCGGTCCCGGCACCGGTGCCATCGCCCAGTCCCTGCTGCGCCTGACCGCCCGCGGAATCACCGCTGCTGAATTCGAACGAGATGTCCTGGAACCCCATGCGGCGGAATTCCTCGGCCAACTCATTGATATGCCGACGCATCAGATCGCCGGTTTCCGGGCGTTCTGTCTGGATGATCATGGTGATGCCGTTTTCACTGGTCGCAACGCGCATCTTCACCTTGCCCAGCTCTTCGGGGTTCAGTGAAACATCCACGTTCCGGTCGCCTTTCGCCACGAATGCTTCGGCCATTTGCGAAGCGATCATACGCGGGGTTTCCGGCCGGTGCGTAATTCCGGGCTGGAACACCGCTTCGGTCAGAAGCTGCGGCAATCCCGGAAGATCTGCTGTCATGCTCAACCCGCTACCGGATGAATCCCCCAGCAGCCCCGGCGCCTGCGACAGTTTCATGGTGTCTGCCTGCAACGCCTGCATCATTGCAATGGCGGAATTGGTGGTTGCGTTGACTGCAGTGGCCGCGTTTGTCTGGACACCCGCAGCAGCAGTGGATGCCTTGGCCACTTCGGCAGCGGCCTGCGCATCACCATTGCGGGTGCGATAGCGCGCCTTGCGGGAATCCCCGGCTTCTGCGTTTTCGACCTGCATCTGGAACACAGACTTCGGCAGGCTGTCGGCGGAAGATGTCTTGCTCGCGGCGGCAGCGGCAGCGGGCGTCGCCTTGTCTGCTGCAGCCATCCGGGCGTCAGCCGCCTTTTCTTCTGCTTTCAACGATGCTTTCGCCTCTGCCGGACTAGCCGGTGTCGCGGATTTGGTCGCGTCAGCCGCGGTTGCAGGGCTGACCGGAATTGCCGCCGCAGCGCCTGGCTTGTCCTGAGCCACTCTGGCGACGGCCTGATCTGCGGCTCCGGTCTGCGTTCTGGCGGGGCTTGCTCCCTCTTCCTGGGCCGCTTCGGTATTGACCGTCATGGCCGACTGTTCGCCAACCTTCACATCGCCACCGCCCGCGGTGGCTTTACCACCTGACTGTGCCGCCCGCGCCGGGGCCTGGTTTTCAATCGTCTCTCGTCCGGCAAAGGCTGCGCCTGCGGCAGCCGGACCTTGCGCTTTTTCCTCGCCTGAGGTCTGAGCTGTCGTGTTACCGGCTGCTTCGCCGTCTTCTGCCACCGCCGATCCGGCGACAGCTCCCTGACCTATCTTCTGCCCCACGCGCGCACCTTCAGGCAGATCTGCAGACCTGGCAGACCGTTTTTCCGCATCCGGAGCCGCATGTCCTGCCGAAATGGCCGCTTCGCTCGGCGTTTCAACATCCTCTCCCGCTGCGCTCCCGGTCGATTCTCCCGTCGCCTGATCGGCAACCGCGTCCTCTGAGCTGGCGGACGCGCTATCCGCTTCAACAGCAGCCTGAGAATCAGCCTGATCCGCTATGCCGCTATCGATTGTTTCTGATGTTTGGGACTGTGCCGCCTCCTGCTTGGAGGATGCGTCATTTACATGATCTGCGAACGAACGATCCTGAGTCTTTTTCGGAGCATCCTGCGCTGGGGAGGTCTTGCTGCCTGTGGCTCCGCCAAGGGCCTGACCTATGAGTGATGTGGTATGCATGGGTTTCCAGACGTTCTATCTCGATACCCCCTTCTACCTCAAAGCGGTTACGGCAATTTTAACCGGTTATGTCGCAGTCTCAGAAAAATCGAAGCAATTCGTAGTTTCTGTCAGACCGAGGCCAAAATGCCGAATGCAACCATATCCCCCCTGTCACAGGCCCTGCCGCAGGCCAAGCCCCAGCCAGTGCAACAGCCCCCGCAAGATGACCCTCTGCGCAAGGCCGCGCTCGAGCTAGAAGCTTCATTTTTGGCGGAAATGTTGAAATCTGCGGGGCTTGGTGAATCACGCGAAGGACTTGGCGGCGGCGGTGCTGGAGAAGAACAGTTTTCCAGCTTTCTGGTCCGTGCCCAGGCAGAACAAATTGCTAAAGCCGGCGGCATCGGGCTCGCCGAATCACTCTATCACGCACTGAAGGAATCTCAGAAATGACTGACCAAAATCCCCAGACCCTCATCGATGAACTGGATACCATCCTCGACGAAGAGCGCGCTGCCCTTATGGACGGCGATCTGAAAAAGATGGAAGCCATCCTTGCGCGAAAAGAACAGGCGATCGAAGCGCTCAACAGTTTTTCCGATCTGGAACGCCAAACCCTTTCGAAGGTGCAAAGCAAGGTCACGCGTAATCAGGATCTTCTGGAAAGCGCCATGGAAGGCATCCGCTCGGTCGCAACACGTATGGCCGAATTGCGCCGGGTTCGCAAAGGTCTGGACGTATATGACAGCGCGGGCCGCAAGACCCGCTATGGCACCCGTTTGGACCAAAAACTCGAGAGGCGCGCGTAAGGGGATACAACCAAAGGCTGATATCACAGAAGCTTGATCCCGTAATTAGGGTTCCTTTAGCAAACTCCACAGCAAAGTCCGCTTGCGCTTCGGGAAACGAGGTGGCGCGGGAGCCAGATGGCTTAACGCATAGTCAGAAAGACGTCAGAGATGTCCTTCGGGACATGAAATACTCGGGGACGAAACGTCTCATATTGCTAAAGGACTAAAAGCTATGACCAGCATTCTGACGAACAACGGCGCAATGGTCGCTCTGCAGACCCTAAACTCCATCAACATGAACCTGGAGAATACCCAGAACGCGATTTCCACCGGTAAAGACGTTGCAACGGCCAAGGACAACTCGGCCATCTGGGCGATCTCGAAAGTCATGGAATCGGATGTTGCCGGCTTCAACGCGGTAAGCGACTCGCTGGCTCTGGGTGAGTCCACGGTGGCGGTTGCAACGGCCGGCGCCGAACAGATCACCGAGCTCCTGAAAGAGATGAAGGAAAAAGTGGTCAATGCAACCGGGGAGAACGTGGAAAATGGCAAACTTGCCGCAGAAGTCACCGAGCTGAAAAACCAGATCACCTCGATCATCAAAGGGTCGCAGTTCAACGGTGCGAACCTGCTGAACAAGAACGGTGGTGACCTGACAGTTCTGTCCTCGCTTGACCGCAATGGGACTGGCACATCCTCTACAGTATCCGCTTCGAACATCACCGTAGCCTCGGTTAACTTTGAGGATAACCTGTCCCTGGGTACCATCGATGTTTCAAATTCAACGCAGGCTGAACTTTCCATCTCGAAGATTGAGACTCTGATCCAGACCGCAATCAACGGCGCCGCCGCCCTGGGTGCTTCGGCAGCCCGCATTGAGAAGCAAGCCGACTTCGTCTCAAAGGTGTCTGACGCGATGAAAAGCGGCATCGGCGCGCTGGTGGATACTGATATGGAAGCCGCATCCGCGCGATTGAAAGCGTTGCAGACACAGCAACAGCTAGGCGTACAGGCGCTATCGATTGCCAACTCGGCGCCACAGACCCTGCAGCAGCTGTTCCGTTAAACGGCCTGATCCGGGGCGCGCCAGGCGCGCCCCGGTTTCTTATCCTTAGCCCCTCATCAATGAACGGAATGTCGGCCTCGGCGAAGGGCGTACTGCCATGATGGATGGCGCTTTGAAAAAGAGAAAAGCCGTCCTCGTGCGAAAAGAACAGGCGATCGAAGCGCTCAACAGTTTTTTCGACCTGAAACGCCAGCCCTTTTCCACGGCGTGAGGCAAGGTCACGCGCATTCAGAACCCATCGAAAAGTGCCATTGGGGAGGGGCATTCCCTCAGTCGCAGCACGAATGGCGGACCTGTGCCAGTTGCGTGGCGATTGCAATCAGTGGCCCCCACACACGAGCCTAGATGAGCTCCCCCCGTGCAGGTCGCACCAAAGGCCAGTTGAGCCCCTAACCTTGACCAGAGCGAAGAAAAACCGCGCGTCCTGCGGCGAGCAGGTCATTCGGACAGGTCCGAATCTATAAGAAGGCGCAGGCCGCAAGATCCGCTTGGCACCGGATTGGATCAAATATTCGAGAGGCATGCGCAAGCCTGCACAACTTAGGCGGAATTCCACAAATCCCAACTCTCGCCGTTAATGTTCTCTTAGAAACTATTGCAGAAAGGTATAATCGCGCCTCGGGAAACGGGGGGGCGCGGAAGCCGCACGGCTTAACGCATAGTCAGAACGACGTCAGAGACGCCCTTCGGGGCATCAAACACGCGAGACGAAACGTCTCCTAATGCTAAAGGACAAAAAGCTATGACAAGCATTCTGACGAACAACGGCGCAATGGTCGCTCTGCAGACCCTGAACTCCATCAACATGAACCTGGAGAATACCCAGAACGCGATTTCCACCGGTAAAGATGTCGCAACGGCCAAGGACAACTCGGCCATCTGGGCGATCTCGAAGGTCATGGAATCGGATGTTGCCGGCTTCAACGCGGTAAGCGACTCGCTGGCTCTGGGTGAATCCACTGTTGCGGTTGCAACGGCCGGCGCCGAACAGATCACCGACCTTCTGAAGGAGATGAAGGAAAAAGTGGTCAATGCAACCGGGGAGAACGTGGAAAACGGCAAACTCAAAGCCGAAGTCGACGAACTGACAAAACAGATCACCTCAATCATCAAAGGGTCGCAGTTCAACGGTGCGAACCTGCTGAACAAAACTGGTGGTGACCTGACCGTTCTGTCCTCGCTTGACCGCAATGGGACTGGCACATCCTCTACAGTATCCGCTTCGAACATCACCGTATCCTCGGTCAACTTTGAGGAAAATCTGTCTTTGGGAACTATCGATGTCAGTAATTCAACGCAGGCTGAAGCTTCCATCGCGAAGATTGAGACACTGATCCAGACTGCAATCAACGGCGCCGCCGCCCTGGGTGCTTCGGCAGCCCGCATCGAAAAACAGTCCGAATTCGTCTCAAAGGTGACTGATGCGATGAAGAGCGGCATCGGCGCGCTCGTGGACACTGATATGGAAGCAGCATCTGCCCGATTGAAAGCGTTGCAGACACAGCAACAGCTAGGCGTACAGGCGCTATCGATTGCCAACTCGGCGCCACAGACCCTACAGCAGCTGTTCCGTTAAACCGCCTGATCCGGGGCGCGCCAGGCGCGCCCCGGTTTCTTATCCTTAGCCCCTCATCGAAGCACTCAACAATGTCTCCGAGCTGGAGCCCCCCTTTCGGAAGTGCAAAGCAAGGTCACGCGCGATCAGGACCCATCGAAAACGCCATGGGGGCATTCGCTCAGCCGCAGCACGGATGGCGAACCTGCGTCGGCTGCGCAAAGGTCTGGCGGTATAAGTCAGCGCAGACCGCAAAATCCGCTATAGCATCCGGGTGGATCAGAAACTGGAAAATCCTGCGAAAGGTCGCACAACTTTGCGACGATTTAACTACCCATCACTCCCCCTATTAGAACTCCCTTAGCAATTTTCGTGGCAATGTCTACTTGCGTCCCAGGAACCGGGGTGGCGCGGGAGCCGGATGGCTTAACGCATAGTCAGAAAGACGTCAGAGATGCCCTTCGGGACATCAAACACGCGAGACGAAACGTCTCATATTGCTAAAGGAATAAAAGCTATGACCAGCATTCTGACGAACAACGGCGCAATGGTCGCTCTGCAGACCCTGAACTCCATCAACATGAATCTGGAGAATACCCAGAACGCGATTTCCACCGGTAAGGACGTCGCAACGGCCAAGGACAACTCGGCCATCTGGGCGATCTCGAAAGTCATGGAATCGGACGTTGCCGGCTTCAACGCCGTGGGCGACTCGCTGGCTCTGGGGGAATCCACGGTGGCGGTTGCAACGGCCGGCGCCGAACAGATCACCGAGCTTCTGAGAGAGATGAAGGAAAAAGTGGTCAATGCAACCGGGGAGAACGTGGACAGCGGCAAACTCGAAGCTGAAGTTACCGAGCTGAAAAACCAGATCACCTCGATCATCAAAGGGTCGCAATTCAACGGTGCGAACCTGCTGAACACCGCTGGTGGCGACCTGACCGTTCTATCCTCGCTGGACCGCGATTCCACGGGTACAGTCACCGCGTCGAACATCACCGTAAGCTCGGTCGATTTTGAAGCCAGCCTGTCCCTGGGAACTGTCGATGTAAGTACTTCGACAGCCGCTGAAAATTCCATCGACGACATTGAAGCTCTGATCCAGACTGCGGTCGACGGCGCCGCCGCCCTGGGTGCTTCGGCAGCCCGCATCGAAAAGCAGGCCGAATTCGTCTCAAAGGTGTCTGACGCGATGAAGAGCGGCATCGGTGCGCTGGTGGATACTGATATGGAAGCCGCATCCGCCCGATTAAAGGCGTTGCAGACGCAGCAACAGCTAGGGGTACAGGCGCTATCGATTGCCAACTCGGCGCCACAGACCCTGCAGCAGCTGTTCCGTTAAGCGACCTGATCCGGGGCGCGCCAGACGCGCCCCGGTTTCTTATTCTCAACGCTCATTGATGAGTTCAACACGCATTCCGGTCTGAAATACCCTGCCCTTTGGGAAGTGCTAAGGAAGGTCAGGCGCAATCAAAACCCATCGGAAAGCGCCATTGGGGCCGCTCGATTGAACCAAAAGCCTTGGATCAGAAGCTGGAGAACACTGCACACCTTTATAACTTAAGAAAAACTCCAGGGAAATTTAGGGAAAAATTTACGAAGCCAAACTCCACGCATTAGGATTCCTTTAGCAATCATCACGGCAAAGTGTCTCTGCGCCTCGGGAAACGGGGGGGCGCGGAGGCCGGACGGCTGAACGCATAGTCAGAAAGACGTCAGAGATGCCCTTCGGGGCAGGGAAAACTCGGGACGAAACGTCTCAAAACGCTAAAGGAATAAAAGCTATGACCAGCATTCTGACGAACAATGGCGCCATGGTCGCTCTGCAGACCCTGAAATCCATCAACATGAATCTGGAGGACACCCAGAACGCGATTTCCACCGGTAAAGACGTCGCAACTGCCAAGGACAACTCGGCAATCTGGGCGATTTCGAAAGTCATGGAATCGGACGTTGCAGGTTTCAACGCCGTGGGCGACTCCCTGGCTCTGGGTGAATCCACTGTTGCGGTTGCAACTGCCGGCGCCGAACAGATCACCGACCTTCTGAAAGAGATGAAGGAAAAAGTGATCAATGCAACCGGCGAGAACGTGGACAGCGGGAAACTCTCCGCTGAAGTCACCGAGCTGAAAAACCAGATCACTTCGATCATCGGATCGTCGCAGTTCAACGGTGCAAACCTGCTGAACACCGCTGGTGGTGACCTGACCGTTCTGTCCTCCCTTGACCGGGATTCGACTGGCACAGTCACCGCTTCGAACATTACCGTAACCTCGGTTGATTTTGAAGCCACCCTGACTCTGAGCAGCGTCGACGTCAGCACTTCGACAGCCGCTGAAGCTTCCATCGACGACATTGAAGCTCTGATCCAGACTGCGGTCGACGGCGCCGCCGCCCTGGGTGCTTCGGCAGCCCGCATCGAGAAGCAGTCCGCATTCGTCTCAAAGGTGACTGACGCGATGAAGAGCGGCATCGGTGCGCTGGTGGATGCAGATATGGAAGAAGCGTCCGCGCGATTGAAGGCCCTGCAGACGCAGCAACAGCTGGGTGTACAGGCTCTGTCGATTGCCAACTCGGCACCGCAGACCCTGCAGCAGCTGTTCCGTTAAACGGCCTGATCCGGGGCGCGCCAAGCGCCCCGGTTTCTTTTCTTTAGCCCGTCATCGATGAACGAAGTGTCGGCCTCGGCGAAGGACGCACTGAAAAAGAAAAAGTCATTTTCGCAATGAAACTGCTGATCGAAGAGTTCATCAGTTTTTCCGATCTAGAACGCCAGTCCCTTTCACAGGTGCAGGGCAAGATCACCCGCATTCAGACCCCCATCGAAAAATACCATTGAGGGTATCCTAGGGTGCCCGCATTGAGTGTTCCGATTTGAGTGGCACTTTATCATCTGAATCTGATCCACCATGACAATACATTCAGGCGCTGGCGGCCGATAGCGCTCTGCGCCCCGATCAGGTTGTATTGAATGCGCCATTGCTCAATCCGCATTGGGCTTCCCGCAGACTGTAGAAGATCTCTCCATTTAGCAACTCGCCGCGGCAACGGACATTGAAGGTCTCGCAGCATTCGTCCCCGACCATCGCTGCCCCCTGTCCCTACAGCACTTCTACCTGTCCAAATTTCGATGCAGGCTCTTCAGGTATTTTCGTTTCCAGCCATCGCCGATACCTCAAATTTGGGAAAAATCCACATCAGTTTAACCCCCTTTCCGGGGGCCACTCCAATCCGCTCAGGCGGATCACGGATAGCGGGCCGGCGTCGGCTACGCAAAGGTCCGGTGCTATACGACAGCACAGGCCGCAAGACCCGCTTTGGCGCCCGGGTTGGATCAAAAGCTGGAGAGGCGCACACAAGAAAACACAACTCTTGAGGGACTTCACAGAGGCGTGATCTCCCGGTTAGCACTCCCTTAGCAAACGCCACGGCAATGTCCACTCGCGCCTCGGGAAACGGGGAGGGCGCGGAAGCCAGATGGCTTAACGCATAGTCAGAACGACGTCAGAGACGCCCTTCGGGGCATCAAACACGCGAGACGAAACGTCTCATATTGCTAAAGGACTAAAAGCTATGACCAGCATTCTGACGAACAACGGAGCAATGGTCGCTCTGCAGACCCTGAACTCCATCAACATGAACCTGGAGAATACCCAGAACGCGATTTCCACCGGTAAGGACGTTGCAACGGCAAAGGACAACTCGGCCATCTGGGCGATCTCGAAAGTCATGGAATCGGACGTTGCAGGTTTCAACGCCGTGGGCGACTCGCTGGCTCTGGGGGAATCCACTGTTGCGGTTGCAACGGCCGGCGCCGAGCAGATCACCGACCTTCTGAGAGAGATGAAGGAAAAAGTGATCAATGCAACCGGGGAGAACGTGGAAAATGGCAAACTCGACGCCGAAGTTACCGAGCTGAAAAACCAGATCACCTCGATCATCAAGGGGTCGCAGTTCAACGGTGCAAACCTGCTGAACACCGCCGGCGGTAACCTGACCGTTCTGTCCTCCCTTGACCGCGATTCCACGGGTACAGTCACCGCGTCAAACATCACCGTAAGCTCGGTCAATTTTGAAGCCAGCCTGGACCTGACAACCATCAAAGTCGGCACTTCTGCAGAGGCTGACGCTTCCATCGACGACATTGAGAAACTGATCCAAACTGCGGTTGACGGCGCCGCCGCCCTGGGTGCTTCGGCAGCCCGCATCGAAAAGCAGGCCGAATTCGTCTCAAAGGTGTCTGATGCGATGAAGAGCGGCATCGGCGCGCTCGTGGACACTGATATGGAAGCGGCATCCGCGCGATTAAAGGCATTGCAGACGCAGCAACAGCTAGGCGTACAGGCGCTATCGATTGCCAACTCGGCGCCACAGACCCTACAGCAGCTGTTCCGTTAAACGGCCTGATCCGGGGCGCGCCAGGCGCGCCCCGGTTTCTTATCCTTAGCCCCTCATCGATGAACGAAATGTCGGCCTCGGCGAAGGGCGTACTGCCATGATGGATGCCGCTTTGAAAAAGAGAAAAGCCGTCCTCGTGCGAAAAGAACAGGCGATCAAAAAGCTCAACAGTGTTCCGACCTGAAACGCCAGCCCTTTTCCACGGCGTGAGGCAAGGTCACGCGCATTCAGAACCCATCGAAAAGTGCCATTGGGGAGGGGCATCCGCTCAGTCGCAGCACGAATGGCGGACCTGTGCCAGTTGCGTGGCGATTGCAATCAATGGCCCCCACGCACGAGCCTAGATGAGGTCCCCCGTACAGGTCTCACCAAAGCCCAGTTGAGCCCCAAACGTTGACAAGAGCGAAGAAAACCGCGCGTCCTGCGGCGAGCAAGTCATTCGGACAGGTCCGGATCTATACGAAGGCGCAGGCCGCAAGATCCGCTTGGCATCGGATTGGATCAAATATTCGAGAGGCATGCGCAAGCATGCACAACTTAGGCGGAATTCTATAGATCCCAACTCTCGCCGTTAATGTTCTCTTAGAAACTATTGCGGAAAGGTATAATCGCGCCTCGGGAAACGGGGGGGGCGCGGAAGCCGCACGGCTTAACGCATAGTCAGAACGACGTCAGAGACGCCCTTCGGGGCATCAAACACGCGAGACGAAACGTCTCCTAATGCTAAAGGACAAAAAGCTATGACAAGCATTCTGACGAACAACGGCGCAATGGTTGCGCTGCAGACTCTGAACTCCATCAACATGAACCTGGAGAATACCCAGAACGCGATTTCCACCGGTAAGGACGTCGCAACGGCCAAGGACAACTCGGCCATCTGGGCGATCTCGAAGGTCATGGAGTCGGATGTTGCCGGCTTCAACGCGGTAAGCGACTCGCTGGCTCTGGGGGAATCCACTGTTGCGGTTGCAACGGCCGGCGCCGAACAGATCACCGAGCTTCTGAAAGAGATGAAGGAAAAAGTGGTCACTGCAACCGGGGAGAACGTGGAAAACGGGAAACTCAATGCCGAAGTCACCGAGTTGAAAAACCAGATCACCTCAATCATCAAAGGGTCGCAGTTCAACGGTGCAAACCTACTGAACAAAGCTGGTGGTGACCTTACCGTTCTGTCCTCGCTTGACCGCGATTCCACCGGCACGGTCACCGCGTCGAACATCACCGTAAAATCGGTCAACTTTACGGATAGCCTGGTTCTGACCGACGTCAAAGTCGGCACTTCGGCAGAGGCTGACGCTTCCATCTCGGTGATCGAGAATCTGATCCAGACTGCGGTAGACGGCGCCGCCGCCCTGGGTGCCTCGGCAGCCCGTATCGAGAAGCAGGCCGAATTCGTCTCAAAGGTGACTGATGCGATGAAGAGCGGCATCGGCGCGCTGGTGGACACTGATATGGAAGCAGCATCCGCGCGATTAAAGGCGTTGCAGACGCAGCAACAGCTAGGTGTACAGGCGCTATCGATTGCCAACTCGGCGCCACAGACCCTACAGCAGCTGTTCCGTTAAACGGCCTGATCCGGGGCGCGCCAGACGTGCCCCGGTCTTTTCCGTTCCCCCCTGATGGATGAGCTCAACAGTTATTGCCGACCAGAACCGCCAGCCCCTTCGGGACGCAAAGGAAAGCCGTGCACAACTTAGGGATGTTGCCGCTGGCAATTACAGAAAATTCTACAGAATCGGTCTCTCCGAATTAGCACTCCCTTAGCAAATATCGCGGCAATGTCCACTTGCACCTTGGAAAACGGGGTGGCGCGCAAGCCGAACGGCAGAACGCACAGTCAGAAAGACGTCAGAGATGCCCTTCGGGGCAGGGAAAACTCGGGACGAAACGTCTCAAAACGCTAAAGGAATGAAAGCTATGACCAGCATTCTGACGAACAACGGCGCAATGGTCGCTCTGCAGACCCTGAACTCCATCAACATGAACCTGGAGAATACCCAGAACGCGATTTCCACCGGTAAGGACGTCGCAACGGCCAAGGACAACTCGGCCATCTGGGCGATCTCGAAAGTCATGGAGTCGGATGTTGCCGGCTTCAACGCCGTGGGCGACTCCCTGGCTCTGGGGGAATCCACTGTTGCGGTTGCGACAGCCGGTGCTGAACAGATCACCGAGCTCCTGAAAGAGATGAAGGAAAAAGTGGTCAATGCGACCGGGGAGAACGTGGAAAACGGGAAACTCGAAGCCGAAGTTACCGAGCTGAAAAACCAGATCACCTCGATCATCGCATCGTCGCAGTTCAACGGTGCGAACCTGCTGAACACCGCTGGTGGCGACCTGACCGTTCTGTCCTCGCTGGACCGCGATTCCACGGGTACAGTCACCGCGTCGAACATCACCGTAAGCTCGGTCAATTTTGAAGCCAGCCTAGACCTGACAACCGTAATGGTCGACACTCCCGCAAACGCTGAAGCTTCCATCGACGATATTGAAGCTCTGATCCAGACTGCGGTCGACGGCGCCGCCGCCCTGGGTGCTTCGGCAGCCCGCATCGAGAAGCAATCCGAATTCGTCTCAAAGGTGACTGATGCGATGAAGAGCGGCATCGGTGCGCTGGTGGACGCTGATATGGAAGAAGCATCCGCCCGATTGAAAGCATTGCAAACCCAGCAACAGCTGGGTGTACAGGCTCTGTCGATTGCCAACTCGGCACCACAGACCCTGCAGCAGCTGTTCCGTTAAACGGCCTGATCTGGGGCGCGCCAGACGCGCCCCGGTCCTTTATTCTCAGAGAACCTGAAGAAATAGTACGTTAGGATAACACGTGAATGCCCTTCTGAATGCGAAGCGCGCCTATTCGGCGGCGAAAGCCCCGACCCGCACACCAAAAGACCTGGAGTTCGAGGCAATCGCCCGGATCACGCACCGTATGATCAGTGCTTCCAAACAAGGGTCAAAAGGCTTCACTTCACTTGCCGAAGCTCTCCATGACAACCGAAAACTTTGGCAGATTTTCCGCTCGGATGTCGCCGACTCGGACAATGGGCTTCCAGAAGAACTTAAAGAACAAATCGTATATCTCGCAGCGTTCACAAGCCAACACACCAGCCAAGTACTCTCCCGTAAATCGGGAATTGGCCCCTTGGTAGAAATCAACACAGCCATCATGCGTGGCCTTCGCAGTGGAGCAACCTAAAATATGAGTGGACTTGTTCTGAAACTCGCCCCGAAAGAGCGCGTTCTTGTTAACGGCGCTGTTATTGAAAACGGGGATCGTCGTAGCCGCCTTTCGATTGTAACTCCAGACGCAAACATCCTGCGTCTCCGGGACGCTATCCGTCCCGAAGAGGCAAATACCCCCGTCCGCCGCGTCTGCTATGCAGCGCAGTTGGTCCTGACAGGTGACAGCAATCCCGAAGAAGACCGCCTGCCGATGCTGCGCCGCATCGAAGAGCTCAGCCAGGTTTTCACCGATTCCGACAGCCGTGCGGCATTGGCCGAGGCCACGGAATCTCTGCTGAATGACAACCACTATCGCTGCCTGAAAGCGCTGCGGGCCTTGCTGCCGCGCGAAGAACGCCTGATGGCCATTCGCCCGTCATGATCCTCTACCAGCCAATCATACCCGCCGACGGGATTGTTGGATGGAGAATTCTGCAGGCGACCTACGACAAGCAGTTCGAAACATTCTCCAACGACACCCTGCTCAAACGCGAGAGCGACTATTTCCGCGAGAATATCGGAAATATCAAAACAGCTGGCGATTTGGTGAAAGACACCCGCTTGCTGGGCATCGCTCTGGGGGCTTTCGGCCTTGACGATCAGCTCCCTATGAAGGCCCTCGTCCAGAAGGTTCTGGAGGAGGGGTCTTCGGCGGATGATGCATTGGCGAACAGATTGGGAGACGACCGCTGGGTTGCCTTCACCGAAGCATTCGGGTTCGGTCCCGGTGACACAGTCAAAACCGGGTCCGTAGAGGACATGGAGAACATCATCTTCTCCAACAAAACCCAGTCTTTCGAAGCCGCGGTCGGCGTACAGAACGAATCCATGCGGATTGCGCTGTTTGCCGAGCGCGAACTGGTCAATATCGCAACCGACCTAAACGAGGACGGCGAGCCAACCTCCATTGATACCAAATGGTACAATATCATCGGTCAGCCCGCCCTTCAGAAGATGTTCCAGACAACGTTCCACCTGCCGCCGAGCTTTATTCAGCTGGACGTGGACCGTCAGCTCGAAATCTACAAGGATCGCGCGCAGAACTTTCTTGGAACCGACGATCTGAGTGTCTATGCTGATCCTGAAAAGATGGAAGAACTGACAACACGCTACCTGGCTCAGGCGCAGCTTGCCGATTACCAATCCTCGCAATCAAGTGCCTCGACCGCGTTGCGGCTGCTCCTTGGCTCCTAGGCGACAAGACACATCCAAACCATGCAAAAGGCGCCTGTCGGTATTGTTCGACAGGCGCCTTTGTTTTTACCATCCTATTGAGACCATCCAGGCACGGCGCGTCGGCCGTGCCTAGGTCCGTTTCAACGCGCGCCTGCTGCGGCGCGGCGCAAGAGCAGTTTCAGGCGGTCGAAACTGCTCTTCACACCGTTGGGGTCGTCGCGGCCAAAGAAGCCGTCCAGCTCTGGCCAGAGTTTCACTGCCGTATCGAGAACCGGATCCGTCCCTTCTGAATAAAGGCCAGCGCGGATCATGACTTCGGACTGTTCATAAGAGCCGAGGTATTTCCGCACGTCGAGGATCAGGTCGTTCTCTTCCTTGGTCGCCGCGGCTGGCAGGCTTCGTGACACCGACCGCGACACATCGATCGCCGGGAACCGGCCGCGTTCCGCGATTTCGCGGTTGAGCACGATATGGCCGTCCAGAACCCCGCGTAGGATGTCGGCAATCGGTTCATCCATATCGGAGCCGGCAACCAAAACGCTGAAGACCGCGGTTATATCACCCTGGTCTCCGGTGCCGGGACCTGCCCGTTCGCACATGCCCGTGATCAGCGGCGTGACCGAGGGTGGGAAGCCGCGCAGGGCCGGCGCTTCGCCGGAAGCCGCCGAGATTTCGCGGTGGGCTTCGGCAAAACGCGTAACCGAGTCGGCCAGCAGCAGGACGTTCTTGCCTTGGTCGCGGAAATGTTCCGCAATCGTCATCGCCGCCCAGGCACAGCGCCGTCGCACCAGCGGCGATTGATCGGATGTCGCGGCAACAACAACCGCGCGGCGCATGCCTTCCGGCCCCAGAACCTGCTCAACAAAGTGATTTACTTCGCGCCCACGCTCCCCGATCAGCGCCATGACGACCACATCGGCCTCCATATGCTGTGCCAATTTTGCCAAAAGCGTCGATTTACCAACACCAGACCCCGCAAAAAGGCCAATCCGCTGACCACGCACAATCGGGAGAATCGTATTGAACACCGACAAACCCGTATCCAGACGCTCTCCCATATGGCGGCGTCCGGCGGCTTTTGGCGGCGGCGTCATCAGGTCACGTGCTTGTGACCCCCGCAGCAATGGCCGCCCATCAAGAGGCTCTCCGAAAGGATCGATAACCCGACCGATCCAGTTGTCACTTGGTGCAAACTGCGGCGCAGGATAGAGAAGAACCGCATCCCCGATCGCGACACGATCCGGAGTTTTGTCTGACAACATACTGATTTTGCTTGCTTCAATCTTCAGAACCTCGCCATGAAGTTCGTCATTTGGACCGCGACGCAACACCAGGCGATCCCCGATGCGGGCGATATTCTGCAGGCCTGCAATCTCGATCTCACCGCCAACAATACCAATCACACGCCCGACCGGCGTCGACAGTCGTTTGCTGGCGATTTCTTCAGTCATGGCTTTTAGCTCAGCAATCATTGTCCTGGCCTCCAATTGTTTCCTGCAACAATTTCTAAAGGAATCGGGGTTAAGCCTTGATTGAAATTGATCGAGGGAGAAGCCCCGGTGTTTACGGAACTGAATGTTTTTAAAATCGCATATGCCATGGCGACCCATGCGGGTAAGCGCCAGGCTCTGGTGTCGCAGAACGTCGCGAATGCGGACACCCCTGGCTATCATGCCAAGGACATCAAACCCTTCAAGGAAGTCTACGCTGCAAAGGCACGGCCCGGCGACATGATCGCCAGCCGCGGCTCTCATCTGAATGGCGCCTCCGGCGTCGGCATGGATTGGGCCGTGACAGAATCGGTAGATGGCAGCGACCCCAACGACAACTCCGTCTCGATCGAGACAGAGATTCTGAAAGGGGTCGAAACGAAGCGCCAGCACGATCGGGCACTGGCGATCTACAAGTCGTCGATGAACGTCCTGCGCACCAGCATCCGCACCACCTAGACCGAGGGCTGATCCATGAGCGAATTTGCCAAATCCCTGAGCGTAACCGCCAGCGGCCTTCAGGCCCAAGCCAAACGTCTGCGCCACGTATCTGAGAACATCTCCAACGCCGACACCCCCGGTTACCGCCGCAAGACCGTGCCGTTCCAGGCCGTGCGCGACATCAACACCGATGTCGAAAGTGTCAAGGTCGGCCGCGTGTCGCTGGACCGCAGCGAATTGGAACAGGTCTATGACCCCTCGCACCCGCTTGCCGATGAAAGCGGCCACTACAAGGGCTCCAACGTAGATCTGATGATCGAAATCGCAGACGCCCGAGAAGCCCAGCGCAGCTACGAAGCTAACCTCAAAATGTTCGACCAGACGCGGCAGATGTCCTCGTCCTTGATGGACCTGTTGAGAAAATAAACTCCCCCTGAACCAGGAGATCCAGAATGGATATTCGCACTCTTTCCGCCGCAACCGGCTATGCCGCCGCCCGCCCTGCAACGCAGGCAGATCCGGAATTCACCGGCGCCACGCCGGGTGAACGGGCCAAGGCGAGCTTTGAAAACTTCACCAACACACTGCAGCAGGGTGAACAGATGTCCGTGCAGGCCATGACTGGCAACGGCGACCCCCACGCGCTGGTGCAGGCGCTGGCACAAACGGAACTGGCGGTAGAAACCGCAGTGACCGTCCGCAACAAGGTGGTCGAAGCCTACCAGGAAATCCTGCGGATGCCGGTCTAAGCCATGATGAGTGAGGGCGTTTTCTACGACACGTTGCGGCAGGCCCTTTGGGCAGCCGTGGTGATGTCGACGCCGATTCTGGTCGTTGCACTGGTCGTCGGCCTGGCCGTCGGCCTGTTTCAAGCTCTGACATCGGTTCAGGAAATGACGCTGACCTTCGTGCCCAAACTCGTCGCGATCCTCATCGTCTTCTGGATGTCGATGGGCTTCATGACACAAACACTCGTGGCGTTTTTCAACGGCCACGTCATTCCAATGATTTCCGGAGGTTCGTGATGGAAACCGCAGGGTATGCAACACTGTCCCGTCAAACCGGCCTGATGCGTGAAATGCGGGTGGTGGCGAACAATATCGCCAACTCCGCAACCACGGGCTATCGCTCCGAAGGGCTGATTTTTTCGGAATACGTGCAATCAGCGCCAGGGCAGCAATCCATGTCGATGGCACGCGCGAATATTCACAACACCTCGATGGAGCAGGGCCAGCTGACCAAGACCAACGGCACCTTCGATTTTGCGATCGAAGGCGATGCCTTCTTCATGGTCGAAACCCCGCAAGGTCAGCGGCTGACCCGCTCCGGCGCGTTTTCATCCAATGCCCAGGGGGATCTGGTCACCATGGATGGCCACCGGGTGATGGATGCCGGTGGCGCACCGCTGTTTGTGCCGACGGATGCCGAATCCTTTCAGGTCGGCTCTGACGGCACGCTCAGTGCCGATGGCCAGCCCCTGGGCCAGATCGGTCTGTTCAAGCCGGTCGAGATGCACACCATGTCCCGCGAAGACGGGGTGATGTTCCGCGTCGATGGCGAAATCGAACCCGCGCTTGAAGGCCGGGTTCTGCAAGGATTTCTCGAAGGATCGAACGTGAATGCCATTCAACAGGTGTCGCGCATGATCGAAATCCAACGGGCCTATGAAATGGGCCAAAGCTTTCTGACAACCGAAGACGAGCGCATCCGCGCCGCCATCAAGAACCTGATCAAGTAGGAGAAACACCATGCGTGCCCTTAAAATCGCGGCCACCGGTATGAGCGCACAGCAGCTGCGTGTCGAAACCATTTCGAACAACCTCGCGAATATGAACACCACCGCCTACAACGCACGGCGGGCGGAGTTCGCCGATCTGCACTATCAGCAAGTGTCGCGGGCGGGCACGGTGAATGCCTCGGATGGGACCGTTCTTCCCACCGGTGTTCAGGTTGGCCTTGGTGTGCGTCCCGCTGCCATCTCGGTTCATCTGTCGCAGGGGCCGCTGCAGGAAACCAACAATGACCTAGATGTGGCCATCGACGGCAAAGGTTATCTGGAAGTCACCCTGCCCTCTGGTCAGACCGCATACACCCGCGATGGTGCCTTGAAACAATCTGGAGAAGGGCTGATCGTCACCTCTGACGGCTATACCGTTTCTCCTGAAATCACCATTCCGGATGATGCCCGCAGCATTTCGATCAACGCCGAGGGTGAAGTTTACGCCTATTTCGACGAAACCGCCGAAGGTCAGATCCTAGGCCAGCTGACCCTCGCGGGTTTCTCCAACCCCAAGGGGCTGGAGGCGATCGGCAGCAACCTGTTCACCGAGACCGAAGCTTCCGGGGCACCTCTGGTTGCCACCGCGGGCGAAGACGGTCTTGGCACCCTGCGCCAGGGTTATCTGGAGGCCAGCTCGGTCGATGCGGTGCGCGAAGTCACCGAACTGATCGAAGCGCAGCGCGGCTATGAAATGAACGCCAAGGTCATCTCGGCAGTCGACCAGATGATGGGCGCAACCACACAGGTCCGCTGATGAGACTCAAGCTCGCCCTCCTTGTGACGCTGATCGCGCAGACCGCCTGGGCCGATATCCTGGTCCCGGTTCGCACGGTACGCCCCAAGGAAATTCTGACGGCATCGGATCTGGCGCTCAAACCCGGCGAGGTTCTGGGTGCCCTGTCCGACCCCGAAGAGGTGATCGGTCAGGAAGCCCGCGTTGCGCTTTATCCGGGTCGCCCCTTGCGGCCCGGCGATGTTGGCCCCCCGGCCATCGTCGAGCGCAACGACATGGTGATTCTGACCTTCGTTCAGGGTGGGCTTTCCATTTCCGCCGAAGGGCGCGCGCTTGGACGCGGCGCCGAGGGCGAACTGATCCGCGTGATGAATCTGGCATCACGCACCACTGTAACCGGACGCATAGCAGCCGACGGATCCGTCGAGGTACGAAAATGAAACACACAGCATTCACTTCCAAAGCCGCCCTGGCAGGGCTGATCATTCTCGGCGCTTGTGGGCGGGCTGATCACCTTGGCAAGCCACCGTCGTTTTCGCCGGCCAATGAATCTTCCGAACATGTCGCGATGCTCTGGCAGGGCCTGCCGCAGGACAGCCAACCGCGGCGCGCTGTCGATAGCGCCTCTTTGTGGAGCGGTTCGCAACAGTCCCTTCTGGGCGACCGCCGCGCCATCAAGAAGGGCGACATCATGACCGTGGTCATCGAGATTGATGAAACGGCAGAGATCAAGAACGACACCGCGCGCTCCCGCTCCGGCTCGGAAAGCATGGCACTGCCGCAGCTTCTGGGGCTGCCTCAGCGCCTGGATCGTCACCTTCCGGATGGAGCCAGCGCCTCGAACGCGGTGGAACTTGGCAGCTCCAGCTCGGCTGCGGGCAAGGGATCGGTGAAACGCAGCGAAAAACTGGAACTGCGGGTGGCAGCCACCGTGGTTGACGTACTGCCAAACGGAGTTTTGGCGATCAGCGGCTCGCAGGAGTTGCGAGTGAACTTCGAAATGCGCGAACTCCTAGTGTCCGGCTATGTACGGCCGCAGGATATCAGCCGCCAGAACGAGATCACCTACGACAAGATCGCGTCGGCCCGCGTGTCCTACGGCGGACGCGGCCAGATCACCGACATGCAGCAACCGCGTTACGGCCAACAGGTCCTGGACGCCATCCTGCCATTCTGAGGTAAACCATGCTTGCAAAGATACTGCCTCTCATCCTGCTGATTGTGGGCACCGGCGCTGGAATTGGCGCCGGGATCATGATGGCGCCCGAACCGGCCCCCGAGCATGAAATGGCCTCAACCGGGGAAGAACACATGGCCCCGCCGACGGAAACTATGGACGACGGGCATGGCGCCGCCGAGTCCATGGAGGGTGGAGAGCATGATTACGTCAAGATCCCGAACCAGTTCATCGTTCCCGTTGTTGAACACGACGAACTGACCTCTTTGGTTGTGATCACTCTCAGCCTGGAAACAAAACCCGGTATGGCGGATAAAATTCGCACCTTTGAACCCAAACTACGCGATGTATTCCTGCAGGTACTGTTTGACCATGCAAACATGGGCGGCTTCAAAGGCGCGTTCACTCGCTCTGACGTGATGCACCCCCTACGCACGGCGCTGCGTGAAGCCGCACAGCGGCAGCTTGGACGTGACGTCTATGACGTCCTGATCATGGATATGACCCGCCAAGACGTCTGATACAACTTACCTATATACAACAAAAAGGCCGGACCTTGATTGGTCCGGCCTTTTGCGTTTCGCCTGTCACTGTTGCGTTTCGCCAATACGTTTCGCCTGCCACCAAAGCTGTGTGACCTTGCCTGAGACCTCTTCGCGCCGCTCTTGTTTCAGAGCTGGTCGGGCGCTCCCAGCACCCGGACTTAATTCAACAACTTTTCCTGCAGCGCCTTAATACGCGCGGCCTTGTGCAGATCGCGTTCGGCCTTGGCCATGTCCGCAATGGCGGTCTTGCGGCCAAAGGATTTGCGCAGTTTGTCCATTGCCATCAGCTTCTTTGCCGTGACCTGGGCCAGTTCGGTGTTCAGTTCCCGCTTTGCCCGGGTGTGCCAGCCTTCCCACAGCAGATCAGCGCCCAACGCTTTCATCATGTGGTTTTCATCTGCTTCACTGCGTGTGGCCTGCACATGGGCGTTCAGCTTGGTAAGCTGCCCACGCAAACGGGCTTCCTCATCCAGAATCGGCTTCACCCGCGCATGTTCGCGCAGATATTGCGCCGCAGTCACCGCTGCCATTTGATCCAGCATCTTCTGTTTCATCAGACCCCTCCTTTCGCCCGCTGGCGCATGGCCTCGGCAAACCGGATGGCCGCCGCAACAGGAGCATAGTGCTCTTCCATGATTTCCTCACCGATTTCGATGGTGGCGTGCAACGCCCGGGCAGTGGGCGGATCACTGTGGATCGGTACCGCATGTTCGTTGGCAACCCGGCGGATTGCGGCGGCAACCTCATCCACCCCTTTGGCAACGCATTTCGGCGCAGAGCCTTTTTCCCGGCTCCACTGCAGCGCAACCGCATAGTGGGTCGGGTTGACGATCACCACATCGGCCTTGGGAACATCAGCCATCATCTGACCCATGGCGATTTGCTGGCCCTTCTGACGGCGTTGCCCCTTCACATGTGGATCGCCTTCGGAATCCTTAACCTCATCCTGGATTTCCTGGCGCGACATCATGTTCTTACGTATGTGCTCGGCGTGCTGAAACACCGCATCCACGACACCGACCGGCAATGCGAGCAACAGGGCGATAATAAGAAATTCCATTCCCAGCTGCGCCAACATCGCGACAACGGAAAAGGCACCCGTTCCGGAGGAGGCAATCATCTCTGGCAACCGGTAACTAAGATAGACACCAAGACAAATCGAATAGAGAACCAGCTTTACGAAGCTCTTGAGGAACTCAAACAATCCAGCTCGGCCGAATTTGTTCTTCGCGTTCGAAATGATAGAGATCTTTGACATCTTCGGCTCCAGCTTGCTGGGCGCAAAGACCAGCGCGCGCTGTGCCAGGATCGACAACAGCACCGCACCAAAGGGCAGAATGAAGATCGGCAAAATAGGTATCACCAAAGCCATCAGGATCCCGCCGACGGGGGCGCTTGCGGCGCCGGTGAACATTTGCTGGGCCAGCCGGTCGGGTTGATCCAACAGGGATATCAGCACCGTTCCGAAGCCCTCGACCATGCCACTGCCAGAAACATATAAAGCCACGACCAGCCCCAGATAGGCAGCCGCAACCGACAGATCGGTGGATTTGGCAACCTCGCCTTTTTCCCGTGCCTTCTGGAGCTTCTGCGCCGTCGGCTCGAATGACTTATCTGAGTCGTCGTCACCACCGCTCATGGTATGTTGCCTCCCGGATTGGCAAGGAACGTCATCAACGCCCGAACCCAGACATCCAAGATCACCGGGCTGCCGACCATCAAAATAAACAAGCCGCCAAAGGTGATCACCGGCGCCCCGACAAAGGCCACCATCAGCTGTGGCATCGCACGGTTAATGACACCAAGTGCCAGATTGTAGATCACCGCCGTAATCAGGAAAGGTGCCGCAAGGGTAAATGCCATGTAATAGCTTTTGGCAACCCGGTGGACGCCCCATTCGGACAGACCACCCGCCGCCGGGAAGACCCCGGCCGGAAAGGCGTCGTAGGAATAGATCATGAACTCTGCCACCCGCACGTGCAGGCCCATCATCACTGCCAGCGCCAAGCCAGAGATCAAAAGAACAGCGCCAAGGGCCGGCATCGGTTCTGCGCCGATACCGCCCAACACCTGCGACAGCGAGGTACTTTGCGCGGCGATGGTGCCCGCAGTCTGGAGACCGTGAACAAAGAAACGGATCCCGACGCCAAGCGCCAGCCCGACAACAGCCTCGCTGGCGGCATACCCTGCAAACTGCAAGGCGCTTGTCGGCTCGGGGATTGCGGGCAGCGCAGGGGCCACAATCGCGGTAAAGGCAATGGATAGCGCCAATTTAACCCGCATCGACACATATTGCTCACCAAAGGCGGGCAGCACGGACACGATCGCCGAGATCCGTAAAAACACCATGGCCGCGTGCCAGAAGCCCGCCCCCAGAAGCGCAACCAGCCCTGGGGGAAGGTCCAGCAGGTTCATGCTTGCACCATCCCCACGAGCGCCGGGCGGGCCTCCAGCCCGATTTCCTCGAAGGACAGCACCGGGTTGGTAATGCCGCGCGACTTCAGGATCGTGCGCAGATAACGGCGGCGGCGGGTCGAGGTGACAACTGCAGCAAAAATCCCCTGCTCGGTAATCGTGTTGAGCCGCTCGCTCAACCCTTCGGCCAAGCGGTTGAACATGTCGGGCGGCAGCGCGATATCCATCCCCCCGCCCTGGATGTCCACCTGATAGGTCGAGAAGGTGTCTTCCCATTCCGGCGCCAGTTGGATCAGCGGAATGGTACCATCTTCGCGCTTCATCTCTGCCACCAGTTGGAACCCCATGCGCTGACGCACGTGCTCGCAGATCAGTTCGGGCTGGGTGGTGTGCACCCGTGCCTCTGCAATGGCTTCAAGGATCAGCGGCAGATTCCGGATCGACACGCGTTCATCCAGCAGCAGGCGCAGCACCGAATGTAGCGTGTCCATTGGCACCTTGTCCGGCACCAGATCATCCAGGAGCTTGCGGTTTGCCTCGGCCCGGAAAGCATCCGACAGCTCGGTCATTTCGTTCAGCAGACGGCGCAGCGATTTCAGGGTCAGCAGCCGCGAGAAGTTCTGTTTGATCACCTCAAGCAGGTGGGTGGCCAGGATTTCGGGCGGCGTTACCACGGTCGCGCCCGCAACGGCAGCCGCATCCTGATTCTGGGCTCCGATCCACCGGGCGGGAGCGCCGTAGACAGGTTCTGTCACATCGGTACCGGGCGGCAGTGCCGAATGGTTGTCCGGCATCAACGCCAGCACCATATCCGGGTGCAGCGTGCCACGGGCCTGTTCCACACCCTGAACCTTCACCACATAGGTTCCCATCTCAAGATCCGCCTGATCCGTCAGCCGGATTTCCGGCAGGATCAGACCGAAACTGGTGGCGATATGGGTTCGCATATTGGCAATCCGCGCATCCAGCCCGGTGCCCTCATCCAGAACCATGCTCACCAGATCCGGTGCGAACTCCAGGTGCAGATCGTCAAGGTCAAGAATATCACCAAGCGCCTTGGACGGCGTCGGATTGGCCGCCTCTTCAAGCTGTTCTTCAACCTCAGCCTCTTCGGCGCTCTGTTTTTTCATCTGAATGCGATACGCCGCAAAGCCCAGAGCCGCGCCGCCAACGATGAAGGGCAGGAACGGCAAACCGGGCACCAGCGCGAAGAGAACCATCAGGACCGCAACGGTGGTCAAAGCGGCCGGGTGTTTGCCGAACTGTTCGAACAGGGCGATATCGGTGGCGCCGGTGGCACCGCCGCGCGCCAGCAGCAGGGCCGCGGCAATGGAAATGATCACCGACGGGATCTGCGAAACCAGACCGTCGCCGACGGTCAGGATGGCGTAGGTTTCAAAGGCGCTGCCCACCGGCATGCCATGCACCAGAACACCCATCACCAGACCCATCACCAGGTTCAGCAGGGTGATCAGCAGACCGGCAACCGCATCGCCTTTGACAAACTTCGATGCACCATCAAGCGAGCCAAAGAATGTGGTTTCGCGCTGGTCATTTTCACGGCGAGCCCGGGCGGTGGCATGGTCAATGGCACCAGCGGACATATCGCTGTCGATGGCCAGCTGCTTACCAGGCATACCGTCCAGTGCGAAACGGGCGCCCACCTCGGCCATCCGGGCCGCGCCCTTGGTGATGACCATGAAGTTCACGATCAGCAGCACCCCAAAGACCACAAGGCCCAGGAAAACACTGCCGCCCATCACGAATTGGGCAAAGCCCTGGATAACATCACCAGCCGCATCGGTCCCGGTGTGACCCTGACCAATGATGAGTTTCGTGGAGGAGACGTTCAGTGACAGCCGCAACATCAGAGAGGCCAGCAGGATCGTCGGGAAGGACGAGAAATCCAGTGGCCTTTCAATGAACAGCGTGATGGTGAAGATCAGAATCGCCAGACCAAAGGAGGCAGCAAGACCAACGTCCAGCACCCAGGACGGCATCGGCAGAATCATCATCACGATGATCGCCATCAATGCCAGCGCCAGCAGCACGGTGGGGCTAAACAGCTGTTGAGGTGTGATTTTGGGCACCTGTAATGTCCCCTATTTCAAAGATGTCAGTGCAGGCCGGGCAGGTGCCACGGCATGCTGGGAATATGTTGAAGACCGCACGGCAGAGGGCAGCTGCCCGGTCCTGGACCGCCGCCGCGAGCGTAGCGAACGGGAAGGACGCAGCGCGCAGCTGTTCGTGCGGGGGAGACCAACCCCTGCCTGTTCAAGCGTTGAGAAAGCGGAGAAAGCGACAGCCGTGTCGCCGGGGCGCAGCCTGTCGAGTGAAGCAGAATCACCCAAGGACGGCGGGACCTGCTCAAGGTGCAACGGCTGCCCAAAGCGCCGCCGCCCAATCAGGCGTATTCTATGTTGTTTTTCCGGCATTCTGCCCGTTCCAATTGCGGATTCATCCGCGGTTCAAGCTAGGCAAAGACGGTTTACAAACCGTTATCGCCCAACGCAAAGACCGCCCTCAAAAGAGAGCGGTCCATGATCTAAAGGAGCCTTCGATTACTCTGTTTCAGCGCGTGCGGCTTTCAGCTGTTTCAGCAGATCTTCGATCCCGCCGCGGGTGCCCTGGCTGCTTTCGACAAGTGCACGGGCATGGGCCAGCGGTGTCAGACCTTCGGGATCCTTCGCAGTCTCGCCGATTTCTGTGGTCATGTCGGCAACTTGCCGGAACGGAGTTCCCTCATCCGCTTCCAACGACTGGATCGCTTCCAGGTTCTCGGAGTGCCAGAAGCCGCGGGCCGCCGCGTTCTTGTCCTCTGCGACCTGCATGTATTCACCCGACCGGCCGTATTCACCATTGCGCCACAGCGCCTCGGCGCGCAGACGGTTGGCCTCGGTACTCTCCAGCCCCATCAGTTCAACCAGAGCCCGCTGAGGCTTATTCAACGCCAGAGCTGCTTCGGCCAGCATCTCGCGGCGTTTCTCGTTTTCGGGCTCCAGCGCCAGTTTCTTCAGCAGGGACATGGCCTGCTCTGCAAATCCGAGATCCAGCAACCGGCGCGCGATGATATCTGCGACCGGCGCCGCTTCTCTGGCGGTGGATTGCATCGCAAAGACGAGCGCATACTGAAGGAAGGTTACGTCGTCCGCGCGCTCTGTGAGAAGAGTCATCAAAGGTTCCAGAGCGGCCGTGCGGGCGGCCGGACCATCGCGGTTGCTGAGTTCCTTCAGCTCTTGGAATGCATCGTGGAAACGTCCGGTGAGCGCCAGGGCTGTGATCTCGGCCTTGCGCAGATCCGCCCCCAGTTCGCCGTCGCGATTCTCGTGCTCATAAGAGCCGACAACATCCGGCACGTCCGGCGACAGAGCCTTGTCTTCCTTATAGCTGAGCGCAATCAGCTCAATCAGGGCAACCGGAGTATTCTCTGTGCGTTCCGCAACAGCTTCGGTCAGTTTTTCCGCAGCCTTTTCCGTGTCCCCTTCCAGATCCGCAATCGCGGCCTCGGCCATATTCAATTCCGGCACGTGATCAACACCGGTCCGGTTCACCGACCTCAGGATCGCCCCGGCTACATGATATTGCTCTGCCTCGGAAAAGAGAGAACTAACCTTGGGGCCAAGGTGCACCCGCAGATGTACAGGCAAACGCCCAAACGCCTGCTGAATGGCATCGGTATTGGCACCTTTCTTGATTTCACCATCCGCCAATACCGACCACAGGGTAGTGTCGCCGTCACAGATTTGCTGTCCGGAAAACGGATGGTTTATCGGCAATGTCTCGCCTTCAACGAGATCCGCCAAAGCATTCAGGATATTTTTGTTTTCCGGTGTCAGCCGGTCCTCGGGCATGGCCTGGATCATCGCCTTGGCTTCGGCGCCAAAGCCGAAAAAAATGTAGAGTTTCGCCAAGGCCAGCACACCTGCCGGATTAACGTCGTCAAACTCGCGAACTAACGCACTGCGCAGCGGTCCCACCTGATCGGCAAAGGAGCTGTCATTGCCCCAGTTGTATACGGCGATACCATGATCAGGCAGGCACAATTCGGATTCATCCTCTTCGTCACGGGCGCGGGCAAGAAGCCCCGCCTCCCGATCGACTGCGGATGTAATGGAGATATTATCCAGTGGATCCAGTGGGCGCCCATCCCGGTCCAGCGGATTGATCTGCCGCTGTCCGGCATCGATCGGCCCACCTGCGATGGCGATGTCCAAAAGACCCTGGTTCGCGGCCCGGCCAATCTGACGCAGCAGGCGCTGTTCAGAGGCGTTCACGGTCGCAGCGCGGGCCGATTCTTCCATATCGAGAAGCAGATTCACTTCCGGCAACGTCATCGGCTTCTGCGGCTCGCCCATATTGGCCTTGACGGGATCCGGCGTCGGCACATTGCTTGCTTCGGCACGCGGCTCCAACGGCAATAGCGCAGGCAGACGTAACTGTTCGGCGCTCGTTGCGGCGTGCATTTCGGACTGGGCGACGGGCGCCTCCACACGAGTTGTACTGGTTGCTGGCGCGGGTGGTGCGCTGCGTTCCACCGCAGCAGCGAGATCCAGCGCCAGGCGGGCATCCGCGATGGCGCTTTGTCCCAGATTGAACCGGTAACCGGATGTCGGTTGCTCGGTTTTCGGCTGCTCGGCGGTTTGCAAAGGAAGGGAGGGCACGAAGGGCTGACCACTGCCTACGGCGGCACCACTGCCTGCGGTGGAATAGACTGGTTCATCGTTGCCATCACGGATATCGATCACGAGATAGCCATCGCGTTGCACGTAAGACCGGATTTCGCAGTTGCAGCCCAGATCCATCCGCAACGGCTGCCCGGGCGCAGCCTGTCCGATGGCCTGCAACCGGTCCCGTGGGATCAGGTTGAAGACGCGGGACGTGTCATACACAATGTCCCGGGCGCCGATGTTCAATGTCGCACTTCGCCCACTTTGGGTCAGAGACCAGTCCGCCCCATTGGGCAGACGCATAACCAGCCGGGAAAATCCGTCGTGTTCACCTGAGCGGGCCACGATCGTCTGGGCCCGGGCTTCGCCCGAGACCAGAAGACTGGCCAAAACTGTGGCAGTTATCGCGAGTGCGCGCCAAATCATGCTGCGTCCTGTTTCACCGATCTGAGAGCTTCTTCCAGTTCCGAAAAACCGGGGCGGATGTGAGACGGGGTATTCTGACGCCCGACTTCGATGCAAATTGCTGCCGCGTGGTTATGCAGGTTGGCCACAAGTACTTCGCGGATCAGCTGATAGAAATGCGCGTCTTCCTCGGTCACCGATTTGACCTTGCTGGCGAAGGGACCAACCAGGCCATAGGCTAGGAACACTCCAAGGAAGGTACCGACCAGGGCGCCGCCGATCATCTTGCCCAGAACCTCTGGCGGTTGGTCGATCGAGGCCATGGTCTTGATCACACCCAGAACCGCCGCAACAATCCCCAGGGCCGGCAGGCCATCTGCCATGGTCTGAAGCGCGTGGCTGCCGTGCATGGCGTGATGCAGGTTGGCTTCCATCCGCTTTTCCAGAACTTCCTCGACCTGATGCGGGTCGTCGTAGTTCATCGAGGCCGAGCGCATGGTGTCGCAAATCAGGTTCACCACCTCCTTGTCGGCCACGATTTTAGGGTATTTGTTAAACACCGACGAATTTTCCGGGTCTTCGATATGCTGCTCCACCTCGACCGGGTTCGCACGGGCGATCCGGATCAGGGAAAAGAGCAGGCACAGCAGATCCCGGTAATCATCCGGCTTCCACTTGGGACCCTTGAAGACTTTCCCAACATCCTTGAGCGTGTGTTTGATACCGCTCATGTCATTGCTGATAAGAAAGGCACCGACCGCTGCCCCGCCAATCATCATCAGCTCAAAAGGAAGCGACTTCAGGATGATGCCCATCTTGCCGCCAGCCATCAGATACCCGCCAAAAACCATGGCAAAGATGACGACAATACCTATAATCCCGATCACAGGTTCACTCCGAATTGTGTTGCTTTATAGAAGCTTAGGTGAGTCTGATTAAAAAAGACTAATCAACTGGGCCAAGTTCGACCGGCCCAAGTTATTCCGTCGGTACGGCGCCATTTCTTCCGGCCAGCACAACGCTGATCGTATAGGCCGCTTCGGGGCTCAGACCGGCCATGATGCCAGCTGCTGCCTCGGGACGCATGCGCGCCAGAAATCCGGCCGCAAAAGTCGGATCCATCTCTTCAAACAGTGCAGCCGATTCTTTTGGCTTCATCTGTTCGTAGACGGTGGTCAGCCGGGCCACATCCGCCTCGGTCGCACCATCGGCCAGGGCCAGAGTGGATTTCAGCTTCTCCTCGGCATCCTGAAGCGCTGCCAGTTTGGTGTCGATCGCCTGGTCCGCGATCTCCAGCGCCTTCATACGATCCTCGATTTCAGCCTCGCGGGCTGCAAGAGCCGCTTCGCGTTCCTTGAACGCAGCCAGCATCGCCTGCAGCTCTGCCGAAGACGGCATCGATTCGCTGCGCATCTCGCCTTTATCCGCGTGATCTTCGTTGCCTTCCTTTTGAAGGCTGGCAACTTCACGAGCAATCGCCGGACCTGCGTCGAGACCGAGGCGAAGAATCGCTGATCCCATCAGCAGCAATGCAATCATCATCAGGGTGCCGCTTTTTGCGCGAGCGCCCTTCTTTGATTTCTTTTTCTTTTCGCTCATCACGCCACCCGATTCTGACCACGAGCGTGACGGACAAACATCAGGCCGGAGGAGCTGGACGTATCCTCGGCCGGTTTTTCCGGCTCACCCTGCGATCCGTAGGCTTCCGCCAGAGCATCGTGCTCTTCGGCCCCCTGGGCTGTGGGCTGCGGCGCTTCGGGCGCTGCGGCTTCGGGCATGTCATGCATCGAGGCCATCATCAGCTCCAGCCGCTGGGCAACCGTCTCTGCGCGTCCGGTGAGCTGTTCCAACGCCTTGCTGGAGCCATCCGACACCTTCTGGGCCGATACGAGAGATTTGTTCAGGTCATCCACCTGCGCCGAAAGAACCGCGACGGCACCGCCGACGCCTTTTTCCAGATCGTTGAACCGTTTCAACCGGCGCGACAGCACCAGACAATAGAAACCAGCTCCGAGAGCTCCGGCTGCAAGCAGGATATCAGCAATAAGGTCCATCCTGTCCTCCTAGTTTAGTACGAAATCCATGATCAGCAGATCCCTCACGCGACCCTGTCCGGTCGCGATATTGATCCGCCGCAGCATCTGTGCGCGCAGTTTTGGCAGGGCCATCGGATCGGAAAGATCCTTAACCTCCAAAGCGCGTAGATAGCTGTTCAGAACATCGACAACTCGTGGGAGGACTTTTTCGACCTCGGCCTGATGGGCCAGATCGACCTCTAGTTGTGCACGGAACCGCAAATGCCGAATGCCACTGGGACTTTGCAGCGATATTACAATCGGTTCCATTTCGATGAAGGCAAGATTGGCAATATCCTCTGCCGTCTCACCACTATCCACGCCTTCTGGCGCCTCTTCGGTCATATGCGCCGATTCGGGCGCTGCTTTGTGACCAAAAGGAAGAAGGCCTGACTGAACGGCGAAGAATCCGCCGCCCGCACCAGCTACCGCAAGCACAACCCCAATAATCAGGGGCATTTTGCTTTTTTTGGCTGGTTCTTCTGTATCTACTACAGCGTCTGTCATGGCTATCCCTAAAACGTCGTGCTCCTCTTCATAACCCGTGAGGAACTAACCGAATGTTAAGGCCGTTCGTTCAAAAAGGTTGCACGCCGGACAGAACGCCGGTGCGACGGAGGTTAATGTGCAGCAGATCAAGAATGTCTGGGCAGGTTTGGATACGCGGAAGCGCCTGATCGCAATTGGCGCGACTTTGGCCGTGATTCTCAGCATCCTGGCGATGTCCAATTTGGCAACCAAGCCAACAATGCAATTGTTATACGCCGGGCTGGAAAGCGGCACGGCCGGAGATGTGGTGAGCTCGCTTGAGCAGCGCAACATCCAATATGAAGTCCGCGGCGGCTCTATTTATGTGCCCTCGGACAAACGCGACGAGCTTCGGATGACCCTGGCAAGCGAGGGGCTTCCGGCGAATGGCGGGCGCGGTTACGAACTGCTCGATTCGCTCAGCGGGTTCGGAACGACTTCGCAGATGTTCGACGCCGCCTACTGGCGTGCAAAAGAAGGCGAGTTGGCCCGGACCATCGTCGGCAGCCCGCATATCACCCAAGCGCGAGTCCATATCGCCAATACTGGAACGAATCCTTTCCAGCGGACCGCAGATGCCACCGCATCGGTATCCGTGGTGCCGATGGGGTCGCCCATTACACCGGCGCAGGCCAACGCGATTCGCTTTCTGGTTGCCTCGGCCGTCACCGGCCTTGCGGTGGAAAACGTCGCCGTCATCGATGCCAATGGTGCCCTGATCGGATCCACCGAGGCTGCAGCAGCAGCGGGTGCAGGCTCCGATGACAGGTCGCAATCCATCCGCGATCGGGTCATGCGCCTTGTTGAGGCCCGAGTCGGCCATGGCAACGCAGTGGTTGAAGTCAGTGTCGAGACCGTAACCGACACCGAATCCATCCGCGAAAAGCGCGTCGACCCGGAAAGCCGTGTTGCGATCAGCACCGATGTGGAAGAACGCGCCGATTCGTCTCAGAACCAGGCCGGAGAGGTGACCGTCGCCTCGAATATTCCCGATGGGGATGCTGCATCGGGCCAGGGTTCCAAGGCGAACACCAGCGCAACGCGGGAACGGGTAAACTACGAAATCTCCGAAACCGAAAAAGAGATCGTGCGCGGCCCCGGTGCCATCAAGCGTCTCACCGTCGCGGTGCTGGTCAACGGTGGCATGGCGACCAACGAAGCCGGTGAAACCGTCTTCGAACCGCGCCCCGAAGAAGAACTGCAAGCCCTGCGCGAGCTGATTTCGGCCGCTGTCGGCTTTAACGCGGACCGCGGTGATGTGATTACCCTGAAGTCGATGGATCTTCCCTCTGTCGAGCCGCAGGGCACGGTGGCCACCAGCTCCTTCATGGACAATCTGTATTTCGACGCCATGTCGCTGATCCAGATGGGGGCCCTGGCACTGGTTACCCTAATCCTTGGCCTCTTCGTTGTCCGCCCGATTCTGTCCAACAAAGGATCCTCTGTCGCCGCGCTGAGCGCACCTACCGGCGGTGCATTGCCTGATCTGCCCGCCTTGGGCGGAGGTGGCGACTTCATGTCGAACCCGGACATGGGTGCGAATCTCGCCCTGGACGGAGAAATCCAAGACAACATGGGCGGCGATTTTGCTCCACTTGGCGATATGCCCGGCATGGGTAGCGGCCTGGACGACCTGGGCGGACTGCCCGCACTGGGTGGTGGTGGCGAAAACCCCGTCGACAGGCTGCGCTCCATGATCGGTGAACGTCAGGAAGAAACCGTCCAGATTCTGCGCGGCTGGCTGGAAGAGAACGAGGAACGAGTCTGATGAGTATCACGCACCTTCTGGAAGACTTCGGCGGCGGTTCAGCCGTCGAAGCCCCCGACCCCGGGCTTTCCGAGGAGGCCGTCGAAGAACAAAGGCTGGTGTCCTTTGAAAAGGGATACAGCGCTGGCTGGGAAGACGCCATCAGCGCAAAGGATCAGGAATCAACGCGGATTTCGGCCACGCTGGCCAGTTCGCTTGAAGACCTGAACTTTACCTACCACGAGGCCCAGGCCCAGCTCATCGAATCGCTGGACCCGATGTTCAAGGTACTGACCAGTTCGGTCCTGCCGGATGCGATGTCAGCCACCTTTGGCCACCATATCGTTGATCAACTGACCGATATGGCCCGGTTCCAGACCGATCAGGCGATGCAGATCGTGGTGTCGCCGAGCGAAAGCCACGCGGTCCGTGCCCTTGTTGCGGAAAATATCTCGGTTCCGGTGAAAGTTCAGGAAGACGATACCCTGGCCGAAGGTCAGGCTTATCTGCGTGTCGGCGCCTCCGAACGCGAACTAAACAGCTCCGCGCTGCTCGAATCTATTCATGGTTCGATCGACGCCTTTACCTATCATGTCAGAGAGGACAGCCAGTATGGATAATGCAGCCGAACTCAATATGAAAGCCACCGATGCAAGCAACCCCTTCGTATCGGTTCCAGTGGAAGTGGTTGTTTCGGTCGGCAAGGCCCGGCCACTGATCCGCGATCTGGTCAACCTTGGCGAAAACGCGATCCTGACTCTGGACAAACGGGTCGAGGATCCGGTTGACCTTTATGTCGGGGACCGTCTGGTCGCCCGCGGTCAGCTGGAAGAAATGGAAGGCGATCAGGCTGGCCAGCTGGCTGTGCGCCTGACCGAAATTGCCGATCTGCAAAACGGGCTGGGATGACACACAAACCTATCGCCTATGCGGCGCTGGCGCTTTTTCTGGCGCTGGCCCTGCCGCAAGCCGCCGTTGCTCAAGAACTGAGCCTATCATTGGCGGATGGACAGTCGATTTCGGCGCGGTCCATCCAGCTGATTCTGCTGATCACCGTGCTGAGCCTCGCGCCCGGCCTTTTGATCATGGTTACCTGCTTTCCGTTCCTCGTAACGGTGCTGTCGATCCTGCGCCAGGGGATGGGCCTGCAGCAGGCGCCGCCAAACATGCTGATGATCAGCCTGGCGTTGTTCCTGACCTATTTCGTGATGGAGCCGGTATTCAACGAAGCTTGGGTGAACGGGATCAGCCCGTTGATCGAAGAACAGGTGGACGTCGAAACCGGCATTACCCGGGGTCTGGAACCCTTCAGAGCCTTCATGGCAAACCGGCTGGATCCAGACACCTTTTACGCCATCGCAGATCTGCGCCCAGCCACCCAAGGGATCGATCCAACAGCCGATGCGCCGCTGTCCGTTCTGGTCTCCAGCTTTCTTCTGTCGGAAATCGCGCGGGCATTTCAGATTGGCTTTCTGGTCTTTCTCCCCTTCCTGGTCATCGACCTGGTGGTCGCCGCTATCCTGATGTCCATGGGTATGATGATGGTGCCACCCGCAGTGGTCTCCCTGCCGTTCAAACTGGCGTTCTTCGTGGTCGCCGATGGCTGGAGCCTGATCGCAACCGCCCTGGTACGCAGTTACTATCCATCCTAGCCAGACCGGCAGACAATCAGGACAGATCTCAGCCCTCCGAACAGCGGTTCGGGGGGCCGTTAATGTTATGTTCCGTGACGCGCTCAGTTTGTTTTTGGAAAAGATCCTCGAATCCTCGATTCCCTTGAAACTGCTCCGTGTCTGCTTGCGAAACGATGCGCATTCTTCACCACGTGCATCAGCCACAAGCAACGAAGCAGGGTCTACAATACATGTAGGTTTATTGTGCGGACGTTGCTGCCGTTGAAGTGACGCGGGCGGATGGCAGCTTTTGCTGCGGCTTGGCTACTGGTCCTGAAGCAGTAGATGCACGCTGCTTGGGCACGCCACATTGACCTTGGCCAAAACGCCCGATTAGAGAAACTGCCGTGCTCCCTAGATTTGGAATGTCCCGTTCAGGTCTGACACTCAGAATATTGATTGAGCATCGAGATTTTCTTTATTCAGTTGCAACCTGACTTCGGGCGATTGGGATGATCAACGCTTCCGGGAGCTCTGAGTTCGCAGACCCGCGATAATAAGGTTTCGAAGTTTTCATTGGGAGAGATTGCGTATTCGATGAACGATTGGATAGCCAGGCTTTCTCTTTCTGCCATTTGTAAGGGCGTTTCTTCGAGACTGCTCCAGACCGTCCAGACAGCGATTAGACGGCTGTCTATGCGCATCGCAGCCGTGCAGAATCTTGTTCCTGAATTAGTGGCGGTGCCATCGCATTCAATCGAAGCGGTTTTTCGATGAATCTCCATCGCCCGAAGTTGGTCGCCGACGCGCTCTTTTCCGACGGTCCAGTGATTGTCAAATGCCGCCAGTGCCTCAGCGTCACTGAGATAAAACCGGTTGCGCGGCAGGGCTTGAGTGAGAGGGGCCCAGGGATTGTCGCAAACTGACTTTGCCCAGTGCGTCGTCAGTTGACTACAAATATTACTGAATGATGGATTAAAATCATTCCACCCAAAAGCTCGCACACGGATTTCCAGCTTGTCGAGTTCCGGGGCGGTTTCGCGACGATCTGCTGCCTCTCGAAAGGCTTCCAGGCGAGCTTTGGACCGCTCGCGGCCCCCAGAGCGGTCCAAGCTAAAACTTTGCTTCGATGCTGTATAACCAGGGAGCGCTATATATGGAATTCGTATAGTACGCTTGCCAACTATTACGTGGGCGTCCGAAGCCAAGAACGCAATATACTCCGTTTGTTTCCGTTCATCATTGACGCGATTACTGATCGTCCACGCCGTCCAGGCCGCTGCGGCTATAGCGAGCAAGAAAAATATGCGAACAACTCCCAAATCAAACTCCTGCCCACTCAGGTTGCCAACATGGTAACTGGGCGAATTCTTAGTCAACTGTTTCAATTTATTTTTGGAGAAGTTTTGCAGAAAACGTGCAGCGCTGAAACGCACCTCTTGATAAATACCCGACCTTCGAACGTCATGCAGCATCGGTCGATAAGGGCTCAAAGCCGAAAAACGCGCTTTGCATACTTGGCCAAAGAAAAGCCCGGACCGCGCAAGCGATCCGGGCTTTTGTAATGTGCTTTGGCTGGCTTCAGCGCACAACGAATTCCGCGTGCAAAGCTCCCGCCGCTTTCAGGCTTTTCAGGATATCGATCATGTCCCGTGGAGAGACACCCAGCGCATTGAGCCCGGCAACGACCTCGGACAGAGACGTGCTCTCCGGAACCTCGGCCAGTTGGATGCCCTCCTCCTCTTCGATGGCAGCACCAGTGCGCGGAACGACAACCGATTCGCCATTTCCGAACGGGTTGGGCTGTACCACAAGCGGTGCTTCTTCTATCCGGAGGGTCAGGTTACCTTGAGCCACGGCCACCCGCGAAATCCGCACGTCGCTGCCCATTACAATGGTGCCGGAAGCCTGATCAATAACAACACGCGCCTTGCGCTGCGGCTCGACAAGGATGTTTTCGATCCGACCGACCGCATGGGCCGTGGATCGCGCACGGGTACGCTGGATATCCACCTCAACCGTGCCAGAGTCCCGCATCAAGGCCACGCTGCGGCCGAATTCAGCGTTAATGGCCCGTTCGATCCGGCCTGCGGTGGTGAAATCCGGTTCACGCAGCGCCAGACGCATCGACGAAAGAGAGGACAGATCGAAGTCGATCTCCCGCTCAACCCGGCCACCTGCCGGGATCACACCAGCGGTCGGCACGCCCTGCGTCACGCTGGCGGCCTCCCCCTCGGCCACGGTGCCACCGGCCAGGATGGTCCCCTGGGCCACGGCATAGATCTGACCATCGGCCGCATTGAGTGGCGTCATGATCAGGGTGCCGCCCATCAGGCTTTTGGAGTCGCCAATGGCCGAAACCGTCACATCGACGTTGCCGCCAACCCGCGCAAACGGCGGCAGAGTTGCCGTCACAAACACCGCAGCCACGTTCTTCGGACGGAATTGTTCGCCCGTCACATTGACGCCGAGGCGCTCCAGAATGTTCGACATGATTTCTTCGGTGAAGGGCGAATTGCGCAGACCATCACCGGTGCCATCCAGCCCCACAACCAGGCCGTAACCAACCAGATCATTGCCGCGCACGCCATCAAACTCCACCAGATCCTTCAGCCGGATCGCGCTGGCCTGAGCCATCGCAGGCAGAAGCAGACAGGCGATGAGGAGACGTAGAAATTTCAACATTACATGTACCTCAGCAGCGACAGTTGGGAACTACGCGAGGTCACCGAGTAGAGGCTTTCCAGCTGCAGCTGAGCTTCTTCTAGGCGTGTATGCGTTTCATAGGGGTCCGCGTTGATCAGGTTGTTTTTGGCGATGCTCAGACTGGTTTCGGTCGCGGTGTTGCGTGTACTCACGCGCTCCAACTGCCCTTCGATAAAGCCGATACTAGCCTGTTTATCGATGAGCTGTTCGGTGCTGTTGAGCAGTTCCGTCCCAGTCATCTTGGCAAGCTCAACCTTGGTGGTGTCGCTCAAACCCAGCGCGCTTTCGTTGACCAGAGCCGCGATGGCAAAGCTTTGCAGCGGGTGCTTCAAAGCAGGATCATCGGCGCGCAACGCAAGCGATACGGTTTCCCCATCGGCGACCTCGACCGGTGACAGATCCTTGGTGGAGCCCACATACATGGCATCGTCAAACCCCATCGGATCGGCGAACCAATCCTTTACCGCCTGCACGATGTCCGTTGCGCTTGTCAGCCCCGAAACCTCGGACACCAGTTCGGTCATCAGCGTACCTGCATCATTCAGCGGCGAGGTAGAGGTGGCGGTGCCGGCAAACAGGCTGCGGCCACCAGCCCAGGAATTCAGCTTGCTGATGGCATTATCTAGCTGGATCCGTCCTTCCGCACCGAAACGCTCTGCATCGTCAGGCTTAAGCGTTGGTGTCAGGCCCAGCAAATTGTCACGCATGGTCTGAGCCGAAGATTGAATCAGTTCCAGGCTGCCCTGCATGCCCGTTGCAAAAAGCTTTGCCTCGTTGGTGGCAATCACATGGCTTTCCAGGCGGGTCAGGTTGGTTTCGATATCGGAAAGATACGTGAAATCACCACCCAGTCTGGCGGTAATATCGGAGAGTTTCCCGCTGGCAAGCTCTTGCCCCAGCCTTTCGATATCCTGCTTCAGCTCGGCGTTGCGGTTACGCAAGAACATATGCTGCGCCATGTCGCCATAGGACTTAATAATCATTGATCAGATCCCCAGAATAGTTTCCAGCAGGCCATCCACGACGGACAACACCTTGGCATTTGCACCATAGGCTTTTTCATACAGCATCAGGTTCTGCAGCTCGGCATCGGTATCGACACCAAAGCTCGCCTCGGTCTGGGCCATTTCGGTATAGCTGGCTGCCGCAAAGGTCAGCGTGTTCGACGCGCTGTTGTCGTCGCGGGCAAACCGGGACAGCAAGACGGAACTCAGCGTCGAGGCATCGCCACTGACACTGCCAAGACCTGTCGAACTCAGAGAACGGTTTTCCTTCAGGGCCTCTGCGTAGCCATTGATCAGACTACCGTCACCGGGATCACCCTGCGTGGCTGCATAAAGCCCGTCCCTGAAACGCCAGGTTTCCGCCTGACCATCCATGGCAACCAGATCATTCAGCTCCAGTCGGCCGGAAATCCCAACCGTGTCGGCGCTATCGAAGAAGTTGCCACCATCAGTGAAGATACCCGCATCCGTGGCACCGATCGTGGAATCGAGTGCCGGATCCTGGAACCGTTCGATCAGATCGCGGGCATAGGCATCAAGATCGTCCTGCGCCTTCACGGCCAGCACGTCACGGACCTGGAACTGAGCAACCAGTGTGCCGCCTCGGATGGGGCCGTTTACGCTTGTGCTGATCGGTTTGCCATTCACCTCAAGCCCTGACAACAGCCCGTTGTCCTGGGTCATATGAGGCAGCATGTCACTTTTGGGAGAGAAGCTGAGCTCAGAAGCTTTACCCTCCAAGAGCGCAGTGCCACCGGAGGAATAGAGCGCGATCCTGCCACCATCCCGGTTGATAACATTGACCGGGATGATCGCGTTGATTTCATCAACCAGCATGCTGCGTTGGTCAAGCAATGTCGTGGTGTCGGCCCCCGCAGCTTTGGCCACGACAACGCGGGCATTCAGCTTTTCAAGCTCCTTCAGGGTGGAATTCACCTTGTCGACCTGAATACCGATCGAGGTATCGGCCTGAACCCGCATATCGCGGAGCCCGTCAGCCGCGTCGGTGATCGAGCGGACCAGAAGGTCCGCCTTCACCGCCAGATCGTTCAAACGCGGCGTGGAGTCAGGCCGAGACAACGTCTCGACCAGACTGCCGTCGAAGTTGGCCATCTGCGATGCGATCGAAGATTCATCGTCAACGCTGCCGACAAGGCTACTCATCCGCGCGTAAAAAGTCGCGTTGACCTCAGCCACGGCATATTCAGCCTCAGAATCGCGGCGCGCAGAGACCACGCCCGGATCGACCATGCGCTGGACCGCACCGATTCTCACCCCCGGAGAGTAGGCATTCGCATTCAGATCCAGTGTCCGCCGCGTGTAACCCGGGGTCAGCGCGTTGGCGAGGTTCTCGGACACGATCTGTGAAGATCGCGACGCAGCATTCAATCCGCTCATCGCGGAGTTAATTGCACTTGTGATAGACATGATCAGCCTGCTCTTTCTAAGCCGGGGTCATTGCGCATCAGCGCGTTAACGCTTGATGTTGGTGGTTTCCTGAAGCATCTCGTCGACGGTCTGGATGACCTTCGCGTTCGAGGAATAGGCCCGCTGCGTCTGGATCATGTTGGTCAGCTCGCCCGCCACATCGGTCGAAGATTCCTCACGCGTGAAGCCAGCAATTTCACCGGTGGGTCCATCGCCCGCATTCCACAGGAAGAACGCGCCGCTATCTGCTGACGGGAGGAAGGTCTGATAGTCCATCGACACCATACCATTGGGGTTAGGCATATCGACCAGCGGGATCTTGTAGAGGATGCGGCTTGCGCCAGTGCTATAATTGGCCCGGACAAAGCCCGACGTGTCTACATCAACCCCCAGAAGGTTGCCCGCAGTCGCACCATCCTTGGTAATGGTCGCGGGTGCAAAGGTATCGGAAACCTGGGTGAAACCATCATTTTCACCGATCAGGCCGATATTGATTTCGATCGGGCCGCCATCGACAGTAACGATAACACTACCGGTCGCAGCATCATACGCACCACCACTCACATCAGTTACCGAAGCCAGATTGCCGCCATCGGTACGGCTGTCGTCAAATTCCAGGGTATATTCACCCACAACCGCGCCGCCGCTGGCGGTATCTTTGATGGTCATCGTCCATTGGTTGGATTTACCGGTCGCGGGCACCGTCGGAGTGAACTCGATATCCAGATTTTCCGAGGATCCAAGGTTGTCGAAATACTCGATCGACAGGGATTCAATCCCTGAGGTTGCGCCAGCCTCCGTCGCTGTCGCAGGCAGGTTGGCACCAATCTGCATTTTGGTTGTCGGCTCGCCGACCAGCTGGTTCTTATTCAGATATACCGGCTCCAGACCATCGCTCGAGTCCACAGCGCCGGCCAAGGTGTTCCCAGCAGCATCTGTCGGCCATCCAAGCAGTGCCAGCCCCGATTCCGTTGCGAGATAGCCATCGGAATTCATGCTGAAGGACCCTGCAGTCGTCAGCCGCATCGTCGGCGCACCATTGCCTGCTGCAATTTCCGAAAGGGTTGTCACAGGCAGGAAGCCGCTGCCGCGCACTGCCAGGTCTGTCGGATTATCTGTCGTCACCAGGGGACCGCGTTGATCAATCAGACGCACATTGGTGGTCCGCACACCGCCCGCACTATAGGCACCGCCAGAGGACCCCGCCACGATCGAATGGAAATCCGTCTGGACGCGCTTGTAGCCAGCGGTAGAGGAGTTCGCGATGTTATCGGAGATGGAGGCCAGTCGGCTGGCATTCGCGCCGAGCCCGGATACACCCGCATATAGCGACGAAGAAATGGTCATAGCACGCCTTTCTGCTGCTTCAAATTCTTGATGCAATAGCTAGCGCACGAGCACTTAACGGGCGGCTAACAGATAAAATCCAATCTATCTGTCGCCGCCCGGGGGTGGTTAATTGTCATGTTTTACTTGCGCAAAAGGGTGATTTCGACGCGGTTGTTGCGAACCCGCATGGGGTTTTCAACGGCCAGAGTACGGTCGGCATAGCCCGTGATCCGATGGATTCGGCTAGATTTCAGACCACCCGATTCGAGTAGCTGGCGGGCCGCATCAGCGCGGGCGTGCGACAACTCCCACACCGGGTTCTTGGCAAGCACCACAGGCTGGGACCGGATGTGCCCGCCAATGGCGATACCGTTGGCCACCGTACCGCTGACCCGGGCCACCATGCGCACCAGATCACGGAACAAGGGCGTCGGTTCTGCTGTACCATCTTCGAACAGCGCTGCGTCTTCGGTTTCGAACAATTCGATGATCAGACCTTCGTCGGTGACCCGTGTCACGATATGGCGCGCCAGGTCGGTTGAGACCATGCTTTCACCGCCAAGCCCTTTCAGCTCCTCTTCGACGACCCGGAAAACCTCCTCTTGGGCGGACTGCTCGCTTGCATCCATCAGCCCGGTCGCGCCTTGAGCCTGCCGCGCATTTGTCGGGTGTTCGTCAGTCGCGCCAATGCCGCTTTGCGGTTTGACGTCCTCGGTGAACATGCTGTCCCCGCTGAACGCGCCGTTGCCGCCACCGGAGACCCGGCTGAGCGGAATGGACGGCGAGAAATAGTCAGCCAGACCTTTGCGCTGCTTTTCAGTGGTCGCATTCAGGAGCCACATCAGAAGGAAGAATGCCATCATCGCGGTCACGAAGTCGGCGTAGGCCACCTTCCATGCACCGCCGTGATGTCCATCGCCACCACCTGACTTTTTCTTCTTGATAATTATCGGAGCTACATTGCTTTGAGCGCTCATTTCAACCACCACTTTTTTTCACCCACAATCGGGGTATCAGGCAGTGTGTTAATCAGATCTTAACAGCTAAAATTGGCTGCTATTAAGACATCTAAACAAATGATTTAAGGGCATAAATGTGGTTTTCAGGGGTGAACCGAGACGACCTCAAGTCAACGATGTGGCGGCTTTGTGGCAAAGGTGTGGCGGAGGTCTGACCCCGCCACAAAAAGGGCGGGATCAGAAGGGCGTTTCAAGCGTCCAAAAGGATGTCGCCGAATGATTCGCGCAGCTTGTTCTTGAGCACTTTGCCGGTGCCGCCCAGCGGCAGATCATCGGTAAAGACCACGCGGTCCGGAATCTGCCAGCTTGCAACCTTGCCTTCGTAATGCGCCAACAACTCTTCTTCGGTCAGACTTTGGTCGGAACGCACCGCGATGACCACCGGACGTTCATCCCACTTGGGGTGCCGGGCCGCGATGGCAGCCGCCTGGGCGACCTTGGGGTGGGACATGGCGATGTCTTCCAGCTCCACCGTCGAAATCCACTCACCGCCCGACTTGATGATGTCCTTGGACCGGTCGCGGATGATCATATAGCCATCGGCATCGATGGTGGCGACATCGCCGGTATCGAACCAGCCATCCATGGTCAGCGCGCTGGTGTCATGGCCAAAGTAGGTATCGATGATCCAGTGACCACGGATCTGCAACTCGCCCTGGGTCTCGCCATCCTCGGGCAGGCGTTTGCCCGCCTCGTCCACGATGCGCAGTTCGACACCATAGGGCGGACGCCCCTGCCCTTCGCGGATCTTGCCCTTTTCCTCGACGCTCAGGTCGTCGTGTTTCTGCAGAAGGTTGTTGAGCGTACCCAGCGGGCTGGTTTCGGTCATGCCCCAGGCGTGGATCAACTCCACTCCGTATTTGTCGCGGAAGGTCGGGATCATAACCGTCGGCAGGGCCGAGCCGCCCACAACGGTACGCTTCAGGCTTTCGGCCTTGCTGCCGGTCTTCTCCAGCGCCTGCAACAGCCCCATCCAGATGGTCGGCACGCCCAGCGCAAGGGTGACCCGCTCGCCATCGATCAACTTGACCAGGCTTTCCCCATCAAGATGCGGCCCCGGCAGAACCAGCTTGGCGCCTACAGCCGCCGCAATATAGGGAACACCCCAGGCGTTGACGTGGAACATCGGCACCACTGCCATCACCGTATCGCGCGCCGAGATCGCCAGCCCGTCCGGCTGGTTGCCGCCCATGGAGTGCAGCACTGTGGTGCGGTGGGTATATTGCACCCCCTTGGGGTTGCCGGTGGTGCCAGAGGTATAGCACAGGCTCGACGGCGTGTTTTCATCAAGGTCGGGCCAACTGTTGTCATCGCCTTCGGCGGCCAGCAGTTCGTCGTAGAACAGGATGCCTGGCACGGCCTCGGCGGCCGCCTCATCCCGCGGACCCATCAGCACGATGTGTTTCAGCGTTTTCAGGTGCTCTTTCAGCTTGCCCACCGCAGGCACAAAGGTGGCGTCGATGAACAGCACCTGATCCTCTGCGTGGTTGATAATGTAAATCAGCTGTTCCGGCTTCAGGCGCGGGTTGATCGTGTGACAGATCATCCCGCCACCGGAGACACCGAAATAGATTTCCAGATGGCGGCGGTTGTTCCAGGCGATGGTGCCGCAGCGCTCTCCTGCCTTGATGCCAAGACGCTTCAGCGCGGCAGACAGTTTGCGGGCATTCGCCTCGATCTCACCCCAGTTGGAATGCACGACCTCGCCCGAGGTTTCGACCGAAGTCACGGTGGTGTTGCCGTGGTACCGGCCCGCGTGTTCGATCAACGAGCTGATCGTCAGCGGTTTGTGCATCATCTTGCCAAGCATTTTGCCTTGCTCCTCCAAAATTCACTCGGCGGCCAGAGCCGCCCGGTTGCGGATCAGATCCGCGGCTTTTTCTGCGATCATGATGGTCGGTGCGTTGGTGTTGCCTCCGATCAGCCGCGGCATGACCGATGCATCCACAACGCGCAGGCCCTCCATGCCGCGCACTTTCAATTCCGGATCGACGACCGCCATTTCGTCCTGCCCCATCCTGCAGGTACCCACCGGATGATAGATCGTATCCGACCGCGCGCGGATGTGCTGCTCCAACGCTGCGTCATCCGGCTCACCTTCGATGAACAGCTCCTTATGGATGTAGCCCTGCAAGGGCGGCGTCTGCATGATCTGCCGGGTCTTGCGCACGCCCCTGATTAGGGTGGTCAGATCCTCGGGATCGGACAGGAACTGCGGATCGATCCGCGGCGGCGCCATCGGATCGCCCGAGGTCAGCCCGACCGAGCCACGCGATTTAGGCCGCAGCACGCAGATATGGCAGCTGAAGCCATGACCCAGATGCAGCTTGCGGGCGTGGTCATCGACGATGGAAATGACGAAATGCAGCTGCACATCGGCGCGCTCCAGTGTCGGATCGGTTTTCAGAAACGCCGCCCCTTCGGCAAAGGGAGTCGCCAGCATCCCCTTGCCCGTCTTGCGCCAGTCGTTGATGTGCTTCAGCAGGCTGACGCTGCCCGGCAAAGAGATCCCGAAATTGTCCCGGTCCTTACTTTTGTAGGCGAGGGTGAAATCGAGATGATCCTGCAGGTTCTGCCCGACGCCGGGCAACTCGTGCACCATACCAATCCCATGCGGCGTGATATCCTCCGGGCGCCCCACCCCCGACAGCTGCAGCAGTTGCGGTGAATTGAAGGCGCCGCCGCAGAGGATCACCTCGCGCCCGGCGTTGGCCGTCAGATCCTGCCCGCCCTTCCGGTACGCAACGCCGGTGGCGCGCTTACCCTGAAACAGCACCTTGGTGGCGTGGGCGCCGGTGATCACCGTCAGGTTCGCGCGATCCATCACCGGGTGCAGATAGGCTGCCGCGGCCGAGCAACGCTCGCCATTCTTCTCCGCCGCGTGGAACTGCGTCACCTGATAAAGGCCGATGCCTTCATTATCTCCAGTATTGAAATCCGCCGTCTCGCGGATCTGCAGCGCCTTGCCCGCCTCGACAAAGGCGCGAGTGATGGGGCGCGGGGATTTCTGGTGACTGACCTGCAGGGGGCCATCACCGCCATGCACCGCATCGCTGCCAGCTTCGTTGTTTTCGGCGCGCTGGAAATAGGGCAGCACGTCACTCCAGCCCCAGCCATCACAGCCCAGCGCTGCCCATTCATCATAGTCACCCGCATGACCGCGCACATATAGCATGGCGTTGATCGCACTGGAGCCGCCCAGCGCCTTGCCGCGCGGCTGGTATCCCTTGCGCCCGTTCAGGCCCGGCTGCGGCACAGTCTCAAACGCCCAGTTGTTGATCTTGGGACGACCCGGCAGCATGGCAACCACCGCCGCCGGTGCGCGTACCAGAATGCTGTCACCGCGCCCGCCTGCCTCCAGTAGACAGACGCTGGTGTTCGGATCCTCGCTGAGCCTCGAAGCCAGAGTTGACCCTGCTGAACCGCCCCCCACAATCACATAGTCGAACTGCATCGCTCCCCTCCCAAGGCTGCATCCTGTTCCAAGGTGAGCGCAGGAAGGGGCATCCTGTCCACGTTTACTGTGCGTAAACCATGATTGCGCGGATCCTGGCTTAACTACCTTCGCGCGCGCCGGTCACCGGGCGGGCCGATGTCGCATAGCGCTCCGAGGCTTCGTAATAGTCGTCAAATCCGATCCGGCGGCGCAGCTCCATGAAGTCCATCAGGTTGCTACGTGGCTGACCCACTTTCATCTCGGCCAGCGTCTGCATCATTGCCTGCATCGCCGAGGCCATCAGCGACAACGGGTAGGCTGCGATACGATACCCGATCTCTTCCAGCGCCTCGGGCGGCAGGTCGGGGGTTTCGCCACCTTCGACGATATTGGCCATATTGGGCGCATCCGTTGCCGCGCAGACCTCGCGCATCTCCGCCTCGGACCGGGGCGCCTCGACAAAGATGATATCGGCGCCCAGCTCACGGAACTTCTGCGCGCGGGTCAGCGCCTCATTCAGCCCGTGATCATGACGGGCATCAGTGCGCGCAAGGATCAGGATGTCCTGTCCCTCGTTGCGCGCATCCACAGCGGCGCGGATGCGGTCAAAGGCTTCCTCGCGGCCCACCACCGCCTTGCCCGGCGTATGGCCGCAGCGTTTAGGTGCCAGCTGATCCTCGATCATCACTGCGGCGCAGCCCGCATTAGCCATCCCCTGTACCGTGCGGCGCACGTTCATTGCATTGCCATAGCCGGTGTCCCCGTCGGCAATCAGCGGCACAGAGATCGCCCCGGCGATATTGCGGGCCTGATCCAGCACCTCACCATAGCTCATAAGGCCCAGATCCGGCGCCCCGATCCGCGAGGCAGAGGCGCCAAACCCGGTCATGAAGGTCAGGTCGAACCCGGCCTGTTCGATCAGCTTGGCAGACAGCGCATCATAGGCGCAGGGCATGGTGTGAAGGCGGGGCTGCGCAAGAAGGGCGCGCAGGCGGTCAGCAGGTGTCGTCATGTCACTCACAATTTGAAGGGAATATATAGGGCAAGGTCGGGCACCAGATAGAGCAGCACCACACAGAAGAACATCAGGAGCAGGAAGGGGATCGCCCCACGCGCCACATCGCCAAGGGTGGCGCGTGCCACGGCCTGGATCACGTAAAGGTTCAGCCCCACCGGCGGCGTGATCAGGGCGGCCTCGACCATCACCACCATGAAGACGCCGAACCAGATCGGATCAAAGCCCAGCCCCATGGCAGCAGGCAGCAGCACCGGGGTCATGATCAGCACCATCGACAGCGCCTCCAGCACCAGCCCCATCACCACGAGGATACCGGCCACCAGCAGCACGAACATGACCGGGCTGGACACCGCGTCGGAGATGAAGGCGCTGATTTCCTGCGGGATACGGTACAAGGTGATCGCCTTTCCGAACACTTTGGCGCCCGCGATGATCAGCAAGATCGCGACCGTGGTCGCCATGCTGTCCACCGCCGCCTCCCAGAAGGCTTTCCAGGTCAGCGTACGCAGGACCAGCGCGGTGATGACCACGGCAAATGCAAATCCGATGGCCGCGGCCTCGGTCGGGGTAAAGGCGCCGGAATAGATGCCCGCCACAACCACGGTGGCCAACGCAATCGACGGCAGCGCCCGCAGGGTGGCGCGGCGGCGTTCGGCGCCGGTCGCCTTTTCACTGCGGCCCATGCCCTTCATCGAGGCATAGATCATCGAATAGCCAGCAAACAGCACCAGCAGCGCCAGACCGGGGCCGACACCGGCCAGGAACAGGGCAATCACCGATTCCTCGGTGACGAAACCGTAGATGATCATCGGGATCGACGGCGGGATCAGGATCCCCAGCGTGCCGCCAGCCGCCAACAACCCGTAGACAAAGCGCCGCTCGTAGCCGCGGTTGATCATTTCCGGGATGGCAACGGTGCCAATGGTAGCGGCCGTCGCCACCGAAGAGCCGGAGATCGCGGCGAACAACCCGCAGGAAATCACCGTCGCCACGGCCAGCCCACCAGGCCAGTGGCCGACCCAGGCCTGCACGGCGGCATATAGATCACGCCCAACGCCGCCTTTCAGCAGCACATTGGACATCAACAAAAACAACGGCACCGCCAGCAGAATGAAGCCATCCAGAGTGGAGAGGATCGCCTGCGGCGCCATCAGCGGAGAAAATCCGCCAAGGATCAGCATCGACAGGCCCAGCCCACCAAGGGCAAAGGCAACCGGAACACCGACAAGCAGCAGCGCGAACAGGGCGAAAAGGATCAGGAAAACCGTCATTATTCATGCTCTCCTTCCGCCGCGATATGCCCCTGCGCCGCGCGCCAGACCTCGATCACGGATTGCAGCAGCAGCACCGCAAAGCCGAAGGGCAGCGACAGTTCGACGTACCACATGGGCATATCCAGCATGGTGCCGGTGGTGCGCCCGCGCATGAAACTGTCGTGGAAAATCTCATATCCGTAGACCAGCACGACAGCGGAGAACACCGCCACCACCGCCATGGCAAAGACATCCGCGCCGATCCGGGGACCACGCGGCAATCCGGAGATCACCGCCGTGATGCGGATATGGCGCCGTTCGCGCAGGCACCAGGGCGCCGCGATCAGCGATCCCCAGATCAGGCAGAACTGGCTCAGCTCCGCCGCCCAGATGGTGGGGCGGACAAAGAAATAGCGGGCCATAACCTCATAGGTCAGCATGATCCCCGCAAGAACAAAGAGGACCGCCGCCACAAGGGCCAGCGCGGTCACGAACCTGGCAAAAACGTGCATGGAATTTCCCGAAGAATAGGATGGACCGGCCCCGGATGCGGCGCCGGTCCGTGACAGTCAGGCTCAGAATTTCTCGGCAGCAGACAGGATTTCTGCGCCAAGATCACCGGCCTTAGCGCGGAAGCCGTCATAGACGGGCGCGGCAGCCTCTTTCCAGGCGGCGATCTCTGCGTCGGTCGGCTGGTACACCGTCATCCCGGCCTTTTCTGCCTCGGCATAGGCGGCAGCCTCGATCGCGGACATCTCGTCCCGTACCGCGATTTCAGCCTTGCGGGCGGCATCGGCCATGATTTTCTGATGCTCAGCCGACAGACCATTCCACCAGTCGGTGTTGGCCACAACGATGAATTCGATATCGGCGTGGTTGGTGACGGTGATAGTGTCCATGACCTCCCACAGTTTGCGGGATTTCACGCCCGAAACACCGGTCATGCCGATATCAACGGTGCCGCGCTGATAGGCCAGATACTGCTCGGAGCCGGAAATCAGCGTCGGGGCACCGCCGGTCGCAGTGACGAAATCACCCAGCGTCTTGCCGAAGACGCGGGCCTTCTTGCCCTCCATATCAGCAGGCGTTTTCACCGGACCGTCCTGGGACAGCATGATGGCGCCGCCATAGGCCTGCCACCACAGAACCGTGGCCCCAGTATCAGCGATGGCAGCATCGATGGGTCCGCGCACCGGGCTGTCCGGCGCAACGGCCTTGCGCACCTTTTCCTCTGAGTTGAACAGGAACGGCATATAGAAGACATCCACCGCCGGAATATCCCCGACATAGCGCGTCAGCGAAGCTACGCCCATCTCGATGGCGCCAGAGCCGACAGCGGCAGGCACTTCCTTGTCCTTGTAAAGCTGCGCGGAGTCGTAAATCTCCACCGCGATGTCACCGTTCGAGGTCTTTTCGACCTCTTCCTTGAACATCAAGAGGTTCTGGCCAAGGTGGCTTTTGAGCGGCAGCTGCAAAGAGATACGTGCAGTCACATCCGCAGCAAATGCGGGCAGTGCAGTGCACAGCGCCAGCGCGGCGCCTGTCAGCGTCGAAGTCAGTTTCATGAATTTTCCTCCCGTTAATAAAAGAATGTTCCATCAAGGACTTACCTTTGGTCAAGGAAAATGCCGGAGGCCTGCCGGGTGCGATAGTCGAACTTTAAAAAATTTATACAATTCAATTATTTGACTGGTTTTGCAGCTCAAATTTTTTTGGAAAGGCCGCATCCAAAGCGCCCTCAGCCGGGCGATAACGCGCAGCGGCTGCAACAAAAAGAAAGGCGCCGCGCAAATTGCGCGACGCCTTTCCTTTTGCCGGGCCCAACGGGAGAAGATCCTCCCGCAGGGGATCCGATCCGGGCGGGAGCCCCCCGCCCGAGGCGCATCCGGACCTCAGCCCAGGGTATTAGCCCAGAACCGCTTTCACGGCCCGCGCGGTTGCCGCAACCACGGTGTCGGCCTCTTCACGGGTCAGGCAGAAGGGCGGCGCAAAGCCCAGGATATCACCCTGCGGCATGGCGCGGGCAATCACCCGGTCCTGCTCCAGGAGATTGGCCGAGATCTGCGGACCGATCTTGTCAGCCGCGTCAAAGAAGGTGCGGCTATCCCGATCCTTCACGAATTCCACCGCACAGAGCATGCCTTCGCCGCGGATGTCGCCGACATGGGCATGATCGCCCAGCGCGTCCTTCATCGACTGGTTCAGGTAGGCGCCCACGCTGCCTGCGTTTTCAACCAGATTCAGTTCATCGATCAGCTTGAGGTTGGCAACGCCCGCCGCAGCACCGATGGGGTGCGCCGAATAGGTCCAGCCGTGGCCGATGGGGCCGTTCTCATCGGTGCCCTGCTCCAGCACCTTCCAGACCTTGTCGGATACGATCGAACCGGACAGCGGCGCATAGGCCGAGGTTAGGCCCTTGGCGATGGTGATGATATCCGCTTCCAGCCCGTAGTGATCGCTGCCGAACATGGTGCCGAGACGGCCAAACCCGGTGACGACCTCATCCACGACCAGCAGGATGTCGTGCTTTTTCAGCACGGCCTGGATCGCTTCCCAGTAACCGGCGGGGGGCGGCACGATGCCACCGGTGCCCAGAACCGGTTCACCGATGAAGGCGGCGATGGTGTCGGCGCCTTCGCGCTCGATCAGCGCTTCCAGTTCTGCGACGCAATGGGCAACGAATTGTTCTTCGGTCTGGTTCTGATCCTCGCGGCGGAAATAATAGGGCGCATCGGTGTGCACCACCTGCGCCAGCGGCAGGTCGAATTTCTTGTGGAACAGCTCAAGCCCCGTCAGCGAGCCGGTGACCAGCCCAGAGCCGTGATAGCCGCGCCAGCGCGAGATGATCTTCTTCTTCTCGGGGCGACCCAGTATGTTGTTATAATACCAGATCAGCTTGACGTTGGTTTCATTGGCGTCCGAGCCGCCGAGGCCAAAATAGACCTTGGACATATTCGAAGGCGCCCGGTCCAGGATCATCTTCGAGAGGGTGATCGACGCCTCGGTGCCATGCCCGACATAAGAGTGGTAATAGGCCAATTCGCGGGCCTGATCTGCGATGGCTTCGGCGATTTCCTGACGACCATAGCCCACGTTCACGCAGTACAGCCCGGCAAAGGCGTCCAGCAGCTTGGTGCCGTCGCGGTCCTCGATATGCACGCCGCTGGCGGTCTTGATCACCCGGTTCGGGCTTTCACCGCGCGCGTGCTGCGCCAGATGGGTCGAGGGGTGAAAGAAGTTGTCGCGGTCCCATTGGTCCAGTTGATCGTTTTTCAGCATATCTAGTCCTTCTGCGTTTCCCGGTGCCCGCACGGCCCGGGTGTGATCGTTTGATATTCAATTGCCCGGCAAGGGGCCCGTCACGCCCAGTCGCGGCAGACGTATTTGACCTCGGTGAATTCTTCCATGCCCAGACGCGCACCTTCGCGACCCAGACCGGATTGCTTGGCGCCGCCAAAGGGGATCGGCGCACCGGTCACCTTGGTCCGGTTCACGGCCACCATGCCAAATTGCAGCGCCCGCGACAGCCGGTAGATACGGCGCGGATCCTGCGTATGCACATAGGCCACCAGCCCGTATTCGGTGTCGTTGGCACGCTGGGTGATTTCCTCTTCGCTGTCAAAGGGGGCCACCGGCGCCACCGGACCAAAGGTTTCCTCGTGCATGATCTTGGCATCCTGCGGCACGTTGGTCAGCACGGTCGGCTGATAGAACAGCGGCCCCATGGCGTGGCGTTCGCCGCCGCAGGCCAGTTTGGCGCCCTTCTCAATCGCGTCGCGCACATGTTCTTCCTGCTTGGCCACGACCCGGTCGTGCATCAGCGGCCCGATGTCCGGGTCGTCCATGCCTAGACCAACGGTCAGTTTCTTGGTCGCCGCCGTCAGACGCTTGCAGAACTCCGGGTAGACGCTGCGCTGCACGAAGATCCGGTTAGCGCCGAGGCAATCCTGACCCGAGGTCGCGAACTTCGCCTTCATGGTCTCTTCGACCGCCTGATCAAGATCGGCATCCTCGAAGACGATCACCGGTGCGTGGCCGCCCAGCTCCATCACCAGCCGCTTCACCGTATCGGCGCTTTGCCGGTACAACAGCTTGCCCACTTCGGTAGAGCCGGTGAAGGACAGCGCCCGCACACGGGTATCTTCGGTCCAGGGTTTGACCACAGTGGGCGCATCGCCGGTGACGACGTTGAACACCCCGGCAGGCACGCCCGCGCGTTCGGCCAATTCGGCCAGGGCCAGAGCGCTGAACGGGGTTTCCGCCGAAGGGTGCGCCACAACGGTGCAGCCCGCCGCCAGCGCCGCTGCTGCCTTGCGCGTCAGCATTGCGGAGGGGAAGTTCCACGGCGTGATCAGCGCCACCACGCCAACCGGCTCGCGCCACAGCTCGACCTCGGCATCGGGCAGGTGGCTGGTGACGCCTTCGATGTTCGGACGCTTGGCCTCTTCGGCGTAGAACTCCACAAAGCCCGCGCCGTAGTCGATTTCGCCCATCGCCTCGGACAGGGGTTTACCCTGTTCCAGCACCATGATCCGGGCCAGATCCTCCTTATGATCGAGCTGCAGCTGATACCACCGGCGCAGGATGGCCGAACGTTCCTGCGGCAAAAGCCCCGCCCAAGCGGCGAAAGCATTCTGCGCGGCATCGACCGCAGCAGAGGATTCTTCTGCCGAAAGGCTCGCGACATGGCCAACCACATTTCCGGTTCCGGGGTCCTTCACGGCAAAGGTATTGCCGTCTTCAGCCGTCTGCCACCGGCCATTCACATAAGAAAATGAACGGACTAGCGTTTTGTCCGCGATATCGCTGCGGGCAGAAAGGGCGGTGTCGGCCATGGCAAATCCTCCTGAAGTTCAGGAGGACATTCCTCTGCCAGACCCAGAAACAGTAGCCAAAGTTCCCCCATGAAGGAGAAGATTCAGCTGCCAGCCCCCCGTCCCAGCAAAATATCCAGCGGCGGACCGCCCGGACCTTTGACCGGTTTGGTCACGATATAGGTGAAATAGCGCGACAGGCCGATGCGGGCATCCAGCATCGAATCGATCAGCCGCTGATAGGCATCGATGTCATGGGTGACGATCTGCATCAGGTAATCGAAGCCGCCGCCCAGCGCCCAGCAGGCCGTGACCTCATCATAGCGCTGGATCGCCAGCTCAAACGCCTGAAACCGGGCCGCCGTGTGATCGGCAATTTCCACCGCCACAAACACCGTTATATGCGGCGCCAGTTTGCGCAGGTTGATGCGGGCGCCGTAACCTTCGATCAGCCCGGCCTTTTCCAGCTTGCGCAGCCGGTCCCAGCACGGTGTCGGAGACAGGCCGATGCGTTCGGCCAGGGCCGCTTTGGTAATGCGCCCCTCCTGCGTCAGCACGCGGAGAATGGCGATATCCCGGTCATCAAGACGTATCATGCGTCAGGGCTGTATCACGGGTGTGATCACTGGAAAAGCACCCCGCGAATCTGTGAACACTGCGCCACCTGCCGTGCCGGAGAGAACACAGGTGACCGCGATACCGGCGTAGGTTCTACTCTGGACCAAAACTGTCCAAAGATTCGCCGGTTGTGCACAACAATCACGCAACCTGCCGCTCACGACGTCGTAAATGCCGATTATGCGTGTCGTTTTGAGCAAATCCTTTGCCGCGAATAGATCGGAATCGGAGGATGTACTCATCTACAAAGATTACAGTCCCTATTTCCGACACCCCTCCTTTGAACAGAGGTCCCCATGCCACTGGAACTTGCTCCGTTTACTGAGGGCGAATACGCCCGCCGCATCGCCAAGACCCGCAAAGCCATGGAGGCTGCCGGGATTGACGTTCTGTTCGTCACGGATCCGTCCAATCAGGCCTGGCTGACCGGCTATGACGGATGGTCCTTCTATGTGCATCAGGGTGTCATCCTGGGGCTGAATGGTGATCCAATCTGGTGGGGCCGCACGATGGACGCCTTTGGCGCCCTGCGCACCGTCTGGATGGAAGAGCGCAGCGTCATCGGCTACGACGACCGCTATATCCAGTCGACCACCTGCCACCCGATGGAAGATCTGGCCGCGCATCTGACCCGGCTCGGATACGGCAAGGCCCGCGTCGGCGTGGAAATGGAAAACTACTATTACTCTGCCAAGGCCCACGCTGTCCTGCAAAAGAACCTGCCCAACGCCAGCCTGCATGACGCCACCGCGCTGGTGAACTGGCAGCGTGCGGTGAAGTCCGACGAAGAGCTGATGTTCATTCGCCGGGCCGCCCGCATCACCGAAAACATCGTCAATCTGGCCATCGAACGCGCGCGCCCCGGTCTGCGCAAGAACGAGCTGGTCGGCGACCTGCTGCAAGCCGGCACCTACGGGGTTGGCGAAGACTGGGGTGATTACCCGGCCATCGTGCCGCTGACGCCCTCTGGCCTGGATGCCACCGCCGCGCATATGACCTGGGACGGGCGCGAGATGCAGACCGGCGAGGCAACTTTCTTTGAACTCTCTGGCTGCTACCGCCGTTACCACGCGCCGCTGTGCCGTACCGTGCACCTGGGCCAACCGCCGCAGGAGATGCTGGACGCTTCTTCCGCGCTGAACGAAGGGATCGAGGCCGGGATCGAGGCTGCAAAGGCCGGCAACCGCGCCTGCGACATTGCCAATGCCCTGAATGGCGCCCTGAAAAAGGCCGGGATCGACCGCAACGGACGCTGCGGCTACCCGATCGGTCTCAGCTACCCGCCGGACTGGGGGGAGCGGACCATTTCGCTGCGGGACACCGACGAAACCGTGCTGATGCCGGGGATGACCTTCCACTTCATGCCCGCGCTCTGGATGGACAGCTGGGGGCTTGAGACCACCGAGACGATCCTGATACGCGAGAACGGACCAGCCGAAGCCCTCTGCGATGTGGAGCGTAAAATCTTTGTGAAAGACGAGGTTCTGAATGACCTTCCTGCCCCGAACGACGGATTTGTTGGGAGAACTCATCGCGCAACCGACCGTGTCCGCGAGCAGCAACCTGACATTGATGTCGCTATTGGCGGACCGGCTGGATAGCGCAGGCGCACAGGTTCATCTGTGGACCGACGACACCGGCAGCAAGGCCAATCTTTTCGCCACCATCGGTCCCGATACCGATGGTGGCATCGTTCTCTCGGGCCATTCGGACGTGGTGCCTGTAACCGATCAGGACTGGTCCAGCGACCCCTTCCAGATGGTGGAGCGTGACGGCAAGCTGTTCGGGCGTGGCACCTGCGACATGAAAGGCTTCATCGCCGCGGCAACCGCGATGGCGCCGCATTACGCGGCGCTGAACCCGACCCGACCGATCCACTTCGCCTTCACCTATGACGAAGAGGTCGGCTGCTTTGGCGCGCAGGCTCTGGCCAAGTCGCTGAAAGGACGGGAGATACGCCCCTCGGTCTGCATCGTCGGAGAGCCTACGATGATGCGCATCATCGAAGGCCACAAAGGCTGCTATGAGTATTCGACCCATTTCACCGGGCTCGAAGGGCACGGATCCGGCCCGGATCTGGGGGTCAATGCCGCGGAATACGCGGCGCGCTACGTCGCCCGCCTGCTGGAACTAAAGGACGCCCTGCGCGCCCGCGCGCCTGAAGGCAGCCGGTTCGAACCGCCCTGGACCACCATCAACACCGGCGCGCTGGTCAGCGGCCACGCCCATAACGTGATCCCCGGCAAGGCGCGGGTCGACTGGGAAATGCGCCCGGTGCAGAAATCCGATGCTGACTTCGTCAAGGAAGACCTGCATCGGCTATGTACTCACTCCCTGATCCCGCAGATGCAGGCGGTGTTCCCCGAGGCAGGCATCGTCACCGAGGTGATCGGAGAGGTCGACGGTTTGCAGCCAGTGACCGACAACGAGGCCCGCGAGATCCTGCAGGAGCTGACCGGGGCAAATGGCGCCGACCTGGTGGCATTCGGCACCGAGGCCGGGATTTTCCAGGGGCTTGGCATGAATGTCGCCGTCTGCGGACCGGGATCGATCGAACAGGCGCATAAACCCGACGAATACGTCTCGCTCGACCAGCTGTCGCAATGCCTTGGGCTGCTCGAAGGGCTCTCTGCCAAACTGGTCTGAACAGATATTTGCGCCGACGGGCGGGGACAGGTACACAGGCACCCAACCAAGGGAGGCCTCCAATGACCTCATCCTCGCCCAACACGGCGCTGGATCTCGACAATGCCGACTATAGCGCCCGTGACCGGTTCGAACTGATGCACCGGGAAATCCGGGATCGTATCTGTCTGCTGGACTATGCGCCCGGAACCCGCCTGTCGGAAACCGAACTGGCAGAGGAATTCGGCGTCAGTCGCACCCCGCTGCGCCGGGTTCTTGCCCGGCTCGAAGACGAAGGGCTGGTGCAATCGGTACACGGCGTAGGCACCTTCGTCACCGATGTGAACCTTGAGGAACTGGCGCAAACCTACCAGCTCAGGATGGAACTGGCCGGCATGATGGGCCACATCATGCCCCTGCCGCCCAGCGACGCGCTGCTTGCCGAGTTCCGCGCCCTGTCGGATCGCTCACAATCGCTGCTGCAGGACCCGGCCCCGCGCGAATTTGCCCGGTTGATCACCGATTTCTTCCTCGCCACGCTGAAACTGACCGGCAACATGCCGCTGCGCACCACAGCCGAACGGCTGTATTATCAGACCTCGCGGATCTGGCTGACCTCGGTGATCGATTCCGTCATCGACCTATGCGATGAAATGCGCATCTTCGATGGCGAGATCAGCACCGTCACCGCGGCGCTGGAGGCTGGCGACCTTCAGGCTGCCGCGATGCTGCAACAGGCTCATATCTCGATGAGTTTCAGCCGCATGAGAGCCGGATAAAGACTGCCGGACCGAATGCTTTGGCAGGTTTCCTATTTGGCTGACCTGCCTTAAACCCCATGTTAGCAGAAATATCGTCCAGTGCTGCCCGACACCAAGGGCGGGGCTGGGCTACAGTTGAGTTCAGAGGCTTTAGCCCCTATTTCGGCAGAAAGGCGGGCCGCGCGCCCTGCCCAGACAAAGGACCGCTCCATTGGCCAATCATCTTTACAAAAACGACCTGCCGGACGGGCTTGACCTTGGCCCGGTTGTTGCAATCGATTGTGAAACCATGGGACTCAACCCCCACCGCGACCGGCTGTGCGTGATCCAGATGTCCGGCGGTGACGGCAACTCCCATATCGTTCAGATCGAGAAGGGCCAGAGCGAAGCACCGAACCTGTGCCGTATGCTGGAAGATCCCAATGTGCTGAAGCTGTTCCATTTCGGGCGTTTTGACATCGCCGCCATGTACCACGCCTTTGGCGCGCTGGCAGCGCCGGTCTACTGCACCAAGATCGCAAGCCGCCTGATCCGCACCTATACCGACCGCCACGGATTGCGGAACCTGTGTCAGGAGCTGATCGGTGTCGATATCTCGAAACAACAGCAGATGAGCGACTGGGGTGCCGAAACCCTGACCGAAGCGCAGCTGGACTATGCCGCCTCGGACGTTTTGCACCTGCACCGCCTGCGTGAAGAGTTGGACAAACGTCTTGCCCGTGAAGGCCGCACCGACATGGCGCAGGCCTGTTTCGACTTCCTGCCGATGCGCGCGCGCCTTGATCTGGCGGGCTGGCCCGAAACCGATATCTTTGCGCACTCATGAGCGGGTCGGAACACTTCCTCGCCACGGCGCGTCAGGTCGTGACCGACGAAGCCCGCGCACTGGATGCGCTGGCTGCCGGTTTTGACGAGCGGTTCGCCGATGCGGTGCGCCTGATCCTGAAGGCCGAAGGGCGGGTGATCGTTAGCGGCATCGGCAAATCCGGCCATATCGGTCGCAAGATCGCAGCCACATTGGCCAGCACCGGCACCCCTGCCCATTTTGTGCATCCGGCCGAGGCCAGCCACGGCGACCTTGGCATGCTGTCCAAGGGCGATGTGGTTCTGGCCATCTCCAACTCGGGCGAAGCGCCGGAGCTAGCCAACCTTCTGGTCTTTACCCGCCGCTTTGACATTCCGCTGATCGGCCTCTCCAGCAGGCCGGAAAGCACCCTGATGACCCAGGCCGATGTGCAGCTAGAAATTCCGGCCCTGGGCGAGGCCTGCGGATACGGGATCGTGCCGTCGATTTCGACCACGCTGACGCTGGCCATGGGCGATGCGCTCGCCATTGCCATTATGAAGCACCGCGATTTCCGCCCCGAGAACTTCCGCGATTTCCACCCCGGTGGCAAACTCGGCGCGCGCCTGTCCAAGGTCCGCGACCTGATGCACGGCGGAGATGCTCTGCCGCTGGTCGGTGAAGCCAACCCGATGTCCGAGGCGCTGCTGGAAATCAGCCAGAAGGGATTTGGCGTGGCCGGTGTCACCGGTGCTGAGAACGCCCTGACCGGCATCATCACCGACGGCGACCTGCGCCGCCACATGGACGGGCTGCTGAGCCAGACCGCCGCCGATGTCATGACCTCCTCGCCGACGACCATCGGCCCCGACGCCCTCGCCGAAGAGGCGCTTGCGGTGATGAATGCCCGCAAGATCACCTGCCTGTTTGTGGTGGATGCTGCACAGGGCCCGCAGGCACTGGGCCTGATCCACATCCACGATTGCCTGCGCGCGGGCCTCGGCTGAACCGCAACGCCAACAAAAGAGAAAGGGGACACCGGATGGACCGCTATTCGCGCACAGTCGCCTATCTCAAGGTGCTGCTGCCACTGGCTGCGCTGGCGCTGCTGTCGACGCTGTTCCTGATTTCGCGCGGGGTCGACACCGAGGCAGTCATCCCCTTTGCGCAGAAGGAGATCGAGGAACGGATGCGCGGGCAGCAGGTCACCCGCCCCTTCTTTTCCGGCACCACCGCGCAGGGCGACGAGATCATGGTGATGGCTTCGGTTGCTCAGCCCAATAGCGACAGCGGCGGCGCCACGGCCACCAACCTGCAGGCCGAAATCCGCATGGCCGAGGGCGGCCGGATGACACTGGTGTCCGACAGCGGCGCGGTGCATCCCGATCAGGGTCTCGCGCGGTTCAGCGGCAACGTCAAACTGACATCCGCGGATGGTATGACGGTTGAGACCGAATTACTGGAAACCGCGCTGGATGGAGTGCGCGCAGAAAGCCCTGGACCAGTTCATGCCACGGGGACCCTTGGTGTTCTGACTGCGGGGCAGATGCTGGTGACGGCAAAAACCGAAGGCGGACCGGTGCAAATGGTATTCAAAAACAGAGTCAAGCTGGTATACGATCCCAATACTAAAGAAAGATAGCCCGTGTTCAGATTGCCCACCTTGCTGATTTTCCTGTCCTGCGCCCTTGCGTCGGTTGCTCCGGTTGCGATGGCCCAGACGGACGTGATTGCCTTTGGCGAGGTTAAGGCCGACCCCAAGGAACCTGTCGAGGTGACAGCCGATGCGCTGGCGGTCAACCAGGCCGATGGCTCGGCCGAATTCACTGGCAATGTGCTGATCATCCAGGGGGTGATGCGACTGTCTGCGAACCGGGTTCTGGTGATCTACAAGACCGATGAGACCGGCAAACGTGGCATCGACCAGCTTGAGGCGACCGGCGATGTGCTGCTGGTCAGCGGCCCGGACGCCGCAGAGGCCGAGAAGGCGGAATACACCATCGACAGCGGCACCATTGTGATGACCGGAAATGTCCTGCTCAATCAGGGAGCCAGCACGCTGACCTCGAACCGGCTTGAGGTGAACCTGACCACCGGCACCGCGAGCATGGCCGGACGGGTCAAAACCATCCTCAACCCGGATGGCGGCAACTGATGGCGACAAAACCCGAACTGAAGGTCACCGAAGGCTCGTCCGGCCTCAGGATCGAACACCTGCGCAAAAGCTATCGCAAGAAGGTGGTGATTCGTGACGTGACCATGCGTCTGGACCGGGGCGAGGTTGTCGCCCTTCTGGGGCCGAACGGGTCCGGCAAGACCACCAGTTTCTACGCCATCGCCGGCCTTGTCTTTCCCGAGGCGGGCACCGTCACCATCGACGGGCAGAACGTCACCAACCTGCCGATGTACCGCCGCGCGCGGCTTGGCATTGGTTACCTGCCGCAGGAAATGTCCATTTTCCGGGGCCTGTCGGTCGAGGACAATATTTCGGCCGTGCTGGATATTGCCGTCAAACACGACCACAAGCGGCGCGAACGGCTAGAAGAGTTGCTGTCGGATTTCTCTATCGAACATCTGCGCCGCGCCCCTGCGCTGGCCCTGTCGGGCGGTGAACGGCGCCGGGTGGAAATCGCCCGCTGCCTGGCGGCGGACCCGAAATACCTGCTGCTGGATGAACCCTTTGCCGGGGTCGACCCGATTTCGGTTGGCGATATCCGCCATCTGGTCGCCGATCTGAAGAAACGCGGCATCGGGGTTCTGATAACCGATCACAACGTGCGCGAAACCCTCGAAATCGTTGATCGCGCCTATATCCTGCATGACGGTCAGGTTCTGATGTCCGGCAGCCCCGAAGAGGTGGTCGAGAACGAAAACGTGCGCCGCGTTTATCTGGGCGACAATTTCCGTATTTCCTGAACCGAACCGTACCTTTCGGGCCTCGGCCTGTTCCTGCCGGTTTCCTATTCCTTCACCATCCGCATCGCTTCTCCATTGACTCTTTTCGTCAGTTGTCATGGAATTGAAGTATGGCAAATGTGCAGTCCGATGCAGTCCGCAAGCTGGCCTTGGCAACAGGGTCCGCATGGTTGCTTCCGGCGTATTTGCCTAATCCCCTCATCCGCAGCTGACGATAGTCTGCCGGGCTTGGCCCCGGCGGTGTTGCGGGTGGTATTATTGTGAAGGAGATCACATGCGTTACAAAATCAGCGGTCAACAGATCGACATCGGCGAAGCGTTGCAGTCCCACGTTAAGGATGAACTGGGAACGGCTGTCGCGAAATACGCAGAGCGCCCGACGGACGCCACCGTGGTCTTTTCCCGTTCGGCGCATGAATACGTCTGCGAGGCCACCGTTCACCTGTCCACCGGTCTGACCGCTCAGGCCAAGGCTCATGCCACTGAAATCTATGCGTCTTTCGAAGGCTGCTGCAACAAGATGGAAAAACAGCTGCGCCGCTACAAACGCCGCCTGAAGGACCATCACCGCGACCGCAGCGAACCGGTTGAACATTTGGGCGCCAGCTCTTATATCCTCGCCTCTGATGAAGCGGAGACCGGGACCGAACCCGACTCGCTGCAGCCGATCATCGTGGCCGAGATGGAAACCAAGATCCCGTCCCTGTCCGTTGGCGAAGCAGTGATGCAGATGGAACTGGCCGGGGCGCCCGTTCTGGTTTTCCGCAACGAAGGCAAAGACGGATTGAATGTGGTTTACCGCAGGGATGATGGCAACATCGGTTGGATCGATCCTTAAGCAGTAGCCCAGCGGCCCACCGGATAAGGTGGTCGAGCGGAGCAAATGACCGAGATGCAGATTTCCAAGATCCTCAAACCGGACGCCGTCCGCGTGATTGGTGCAGCCTCAAGCAAGAAGCGGCTGTTTCAGGAGATCGCCGAGGTCGGGCATCTCGCCTACGGTCTCAATCCGCAACCCACGGTTGAAGCGTTGCTTGATCGGGAAAGCCTTGGCCCGACAGGGGTAGGACACGGTGTTGCCCTGCCCCACGCCCGTCTTGATGGCCTCTCCGAGGTCTGCGGCGTCTTCGTGACACTGGAAAAACCCCTGGATTTCGCGGCTGTCGACCGGCAACCCGTCGATATCGCCTTTGCGCTTTTCGCGCCCGAGGACGCAGGCGTTGAACATCTAAAGGCGCTGGCTCTGGTCTCCCGCACCCTGCGGGAGCAGAATTTCTGCACCAAACTGCGCGCCAATAACGATCCGGCGACGCTGTTCACCATTCTCACCGAAAACCAGCCGGTTCAGGCTGCCTGAGAGCGGCATTGAACAGTCTATGGGGAAACTGCCCTTGTTCAGGGCAGACACTCTTCAGCGCTGCGGCCTCCAGGCATCGAACCCCAGCATCATATAATCCCGCTGATAGAGCGCTGTGATCATCTCCTCCAGCGCTGCATCATGAATATCGCCCAGCGTATAGGGCTGAGATCTCGGCTGTGACGGCGCATAGGCGGGCGCGGAGGCTGCAAACCTTTTGGCTAGTTCGGGCAGTTCCACCGCCAGTTCCTCTTCGCGCAGGATCAGGTCGGGCGGGCCAAGTTCGGCAAAGCCCGACAAGGCCTGTGACTGGCTGGACCATTCGGCATCGACCCGGATCGAGGTCTGCCCGGCAAGGTTGGCTTTGACAAAGCTCAGGAACCCTTCAAAGGCAGCGCGGTGATCTGCGCGGGAATAATCCTCATCCGGTCCATCCTTGGGCAGCGGCACCTTGAACTGGCGGCGCAGGGTTTCGCGAATGGCGCCATAGCTGCCCGGCCCCTTTTGCAGAATGCGGTGACAGAACACCTGGTGAATTCGCTCGGCCGGGTGACGCAGAACGGTGAAACTGCGAAAGCCCTTGCTCTGAGTTTTCCACTGGCGGAGTTCTTTCTGGTTCATCCCGGAGATCAGATCCTCCGAAGTCACACCATCCAGCGCTGCCAGCCATTCCGACACGGCTTCCTCGGGCCCGCCCCGCATCGGCAGGTAAAGGAGCGGCGTCTTGGCGGCGGCCAGATAGCCGCGCACCGCCGGGCCACGGCGCGGTTCGAAATTCGGCGTGCGTGACAGGTTGAACCAATCCATTGCCGCCAGTGCTGCCGTCATCTCATCCGGGTTGGCCACCTTGGACAGGGTCGGCGCCGGGTTCTGCCGCTTCAGCTTGTCATCCAGTGCCTCCAACCGGGAGTTGACGCCCAGCCATTGCGCCAGACCGTTCATCACATCCAGATTCTGCAGGTCTTCATAATCCACATAGAATGCGGTCTGGCCTGAGGACTGAAGCCGGTTCATCAACGTGATCTGAAATGCCTGAAGATTCACGACATGGCGGGAAAACTCCGTCGCATCGAACTCCGCCTGCGCTTCTTTGCGGCGCTTGATATTGGTCAGCTTCCACTGGCCGGTGGCCGCAGCGATCTTGCGCGAGACGTAGCTGTCCAGCGGGTTGCGGGTCAGGATGATCTTGGCGCAGCGAGGATCGTCCAGCGCAATGTCCAGAACCCGCGGATCGTGATCGTGGAAATACCGAAAGCCGCCAAAGGCATCGGGCTGCGACCGGATCCGATCGATCAGCTTGCCAGGGTCCGCTTCGCGCATCTTCTGCGTCAGGCCCAGGATTTCGGTGCGGTTCGGGTAGCCGATGAAATGAGGATTGAAGGCCTCTCCGTGGCAGATCACCCCCTCCAGCGCGTTGAGGTTGGCTTCCAGAAAATTGGAGCCCGTGCGCATTTCAGCAAAAACAACGAAGTAATCAAAGTGGTTGGTCATCAGAACCTATCGCACCAAATACGGTTTTCGGGGGGACTTTGGCATGCTCACCGGTCCTTGTTCCACCGGGAAATCCCCCATCAGATAGGGGTGCATGCCCTGGTTCTTCAGGTTCTGCAGAAACTGTCCAAAGCCCTCCAGATCCGCCATCGTCGGCGCCTCGTTCAGATGGCGCGGGGCCTGCGCCCCAAGATCTACCAGAATGGCCTGCAGGGGCTCCATCGGTGCCTCGACAAATTCCGCCATGGTCCAGATGCGGACGCGGGCCTTGGTATGCTGATCACGCAGCATATGCAGATGCGCGGCCTCGATCCGCTGCAGCCGCGCCGCGATGCGCCGCAACTCGGAAAAACTCTGCGTCGAGCGGAACAAGGGCACCGCCCAGGCGCCGCTGATCACCGACACATGCGCATTGGGATCGCCTGCGATAAAGGCGCCGATTTTCTGGTTGTCCTGCGGGCCGAACTGGAAGCTTTGCCGTTGCCCCCGGGTGTTCCAGATCAGATTGGTGAGGAAGCTTTCGGGATTATAGTCGCGCAATTTTGCCGTATCGCTGAGTGCGCCATTGATCATGCTGTCGCCGTCGGCGAATTCGGCCCTATCCGGCGCAAACAGATGGCCATGCACCCGGCTGCCCGTGGTCCGGTTCAGCCAGCTTTCAAAATCGACGAAGAGCTCAGCAAAGCCCTGGAACACCGAATAGGGATTGGCGGTCACATTGCTCACCGACCATTTGCTCGGGAACCGGCTTTGCATGTAAAGACCCGGTCGCCCCCGGGTGCGCCGCTCAACCGCCTTGGAGAAGACCCGGTCGATCTTGCCTGGGTTGGGTTCCGTCCGCTTCATCGCACCTGCCGGATCGGTCAGGAAGGCATCATAAAGCCGCTGCGCCCGTGGCCAGATCTTGCGGGCGACAAAGCAATCGGACCGGCGCAACAGCTGCAGGTGATCGTCATAAAAGATATGCGGTTTGCCCTCGAAATCGAACTTCGACAGGGTCAGCGAACGGCTTTCGATCTGCGCCGAGTGCTGCCGCGCGAGGGTCTGGAAATAGCTTTCGTCGGGGATCCAGACCTTCTTGAAGTAGCGATCATGGATTGGCCGGTCCGGGTCCTCAAGAATCGCCGACAGGGTGCGGCGGGTCAGGCACCACCATTGGCTGCCCATATGGGGCACCAGACCGGGGGGAATGCGCCGCTTGATCCCTACCCTGCGCTGCAGATTGACATAACCATCGAATAGCGCGCGCTGCTTTTTCCAGGAAAAGGGAAAGCGCAGGGTGAAACGTTCCACATCCAGACCGCCCACGATCCATGGCACATCGGCGGTGGTGGCACTTTCGATGAAATCGGTCTGCGGGCGGGCGGCCAAATAATCGACAAGTTCCTGCACCGGTCTGAGCGGCAGGCAGGATCCCGACGACAGGTAGACGTGGCGCACGCCGGGACAGGACCGCAACATCATCTCCGCTGCCGATTGCGAGGCGGCAACGATGCCCCAGGTGCCCCATTCGCAGGTGTGGCGCGGCGAAAACCGGATCAGCTGCTCATCCGACAGCCCGTCGCGGAAGGTTTTGAACGTGCTCTGCGGCACCTTACGGTCCACATGGATCACCACGGGGCAACCCGCCGCCGCCCAATGGCGCGCCACCTGCTCGGCCCGCTCCAGCGCCGTATGCACCAGCATGACGATGCCGACCGTGCCCTTGGTGGCCTCTTCCTTGCTGGTCTGGCCTGCACTGCTCATGCCCAGTTGCCCTTGGACATGAGACCCAGAATCTCAAGCTGGCGCCAGTTGATGTATTTCTCGCTCCATTTGCACCACAGGTCCGGTTGCTCGGCCAGGGATGCGGCATAGGCCTTGTACTCGGCCGATTGCGCATAGTGCTGGCTGCGCGTCACCTCTTCGCGGGCCTTGTCACCAAAGGTGTCCAGAAACTTGGTATGGAGCAGCGCGCCGCTGGTCTTTTCACCGCCATTGGTCTCGTAAACTCGGTTCAGCCCGCGCGGCAGCAGAGCATGGGTCGAACTGACATAGGCGTATTTCCGGTCCCATTTGACCAACGGAATCTTGTTCAGAGCCGGCGCCTTCTTTGGCCGGTCGGCAAAGAACATGCGGGCGCGGGGACCGCCCTGGATCCACAGGTTGCCATAGGTTGGGTTCGGGCTGATCGTGTAATTGCCGCTGTCGAACCAGCTGGCGATTTCCAAGGGATCCTGCCCGGGCTGATAAGCCGCATCGGTGACCTGCCCCTTGGGATAAACATCGATCAGCATGGCGGCAAAACTTCGGATTGCGGAATTGTCCAGCCAGTCGGTCAGCGCACGGATCGGGCGCGTGTCGCAGAACGGATAGATGAACAGCTCATCCGGATCGACCACCAGCACCCAATGCCCATGGGCATAGCGGCGCTTGAGCGCATTCATCCAGTCCACACCGTAGTTTGCCCGCCGATAGCTCGCATCACTGTGCCAGAGAGACACATCCGGCATGCCGTGCAGATAGTCGCGGGTGCCGTCCTGCGATCCGTTATCTACAAGGAGAAAGTGATCGACTCCCAGATCGCGGTAATAGTCGAGAAAGTAGGGCAGGCGGATTTTCTCGTTCCGCATCGTGGAAACCAGCAGGATATCATCCGGCCGGATCCGGCCGGTGTTGTCCTGAATGGTCTTGAGTTCACGGGATTTACGCAAGGCCCGGGCCAGCCTGTACCTGCGCCGTACACGCATACGGTAAGAATCCCAAAGACCCACGGCTACTCCATATCCGTCTGTTTCCGACCCTGTACGCTCCGCGCGGGCAGGCCCCGGCGCGCGACTGCCTGCGCGCAATATGTCACGCGCCAATTCTATTAACAACGAATTTAGAAACAGTTACGGGGGCTGTCCGCACCACCGAACTCGGGCAATTCACACCCTACCACTCGGGCGCCCGCATCAACCCCAGATCGGCCAGTTGCTCTGGCCCCGTGTATTTCAAAGCGTTCTCAAACCACAGGTCCGGGGCCGAGGTCAGGTGATCGTAATAAGGATCGAAATCCTCGGGCGTATGGAAGTGCTGTTTTCGCTGCTTTTCTGTTGCCGATTTTGCGACAATTTCGGGCAGGAATTTTGTGTGCAGCAGCACGCCCGACGGCTGCGGCCCGCCCGGCCCGTCGTATAGGGCGTTCAGCGCCGGCGGCAGCGCCGCATGAGTCGAATTGACATAGGCGTAGCGGCGGTTCCAGCGGATCAGCGGGATCTTGTTCAACGTCGGAGAGCGATGTGGCTCCCCGGCAAAGAACACCCGCTCCCGCGCGCCGCCCTGCAGCCACAGGTTTCCCATCGGGTGCTGCCGGACCGCACGGTAAGGCACCGCATCGAACCACTGCAAAACCTCCAGCGGGTTCTGACCCGGCCTGTAGCTGACCTGATTCAGCGGCCCGCGCGGATAAAGATCCAGCATCATGGCGCCAAACCCGACCTGCCCGCTGCGGTCCAGCAGTTCGGTCAGCGCACGCAGATCATGGGTGGCAATGCCGCCATAGGTCAGCAGTTCATCCGCATCCACCGTCAGGCACCAGTGATCCCTGCCATAGGTCATCAGCAGGAAGGTCAGCCAGTCCAGCCCGAAGCGGGAGGCCTTGTAGCCCGCGGACGTCTGCCAGAGTGAGACATCGGATTGCTGCCGCAGCATCTCTGCGCTGCCATCATCACTGCCGTTGTCGATGATCAGGAAGTGCCCGACGCCGAGGCGCCGGTAATAGTCCAGGAAATACGGCAGCCGCGTCGCCTCGTTACGCAGCACAACAAAGGCCAGAATGTCCTCTGCCCCGATTGCCGCTGTCTGATCGCGCAACAGGCTCAGCTGGTGACGAGAGCGCCAGGAGCGCCACAGAAGCCGCCGCCGTTTCCACCGCATCCGGTAGGCCGCACGCCAGCCGATATCCGGCATCTCGGCGGCGGGGCGGAGCGGCTCCATGCTCAGGCCTCGTAATTGCCCGTCTGATGCCATTTCCAGGCATCAGCGATCATTATCTCAAGACTGGAACGCTGTGGGTTCCAGCCCAGATCTGTGATCGCCCGGGTCGATCCCGACACCAGTTTGGTGCAATCGCCCGCCCGGCGCGGCCCCACGGTGCAAGGTACCTTGCTGCCGGTGACCTCTTCAGCCTTGTCCATGACCTCGCGCACCGAAAACCCGCTGCCGGTACCGAGGTTGAAGATCTGGCTGCCCTTGCCATCCTTCAGCCACTGAAGGCCCAGAACATGGGCATCCACCAGATCGCAGACATGCACATAGTCGCGGATGCAGGTTCCATCGGGAGTGTCGTAATCAGTACCGAAGATGGTCAGCGCATCGCGCTTGCCGTCGATCGCATCCAGCACCAGCGGCACCAGATGGGTTTCGGGACGGTGGAATTCGCCGACTTCCGCCTCGGGATCGGCGCCAGCCACGTTGAAATAGCGAAAGATCACCGAACGCAGCCCATAGGCGGCACCGAAATCCTTCAGGATATCCTCGACCGCGCGTTTGCTGGCGCCATAGGCGTTGAGCGGCAGCTGCGGTGTGTTTTCATCCAGCACCACGTTATCGTGCTCGCCATAGGTGGCACAGGTCGAGGAGAATACGAAATCAAGGCACCCGGCAGCAACCGCGGCTTCGATCAGGTTCAAGGATCCACCTGTGTTATTGGCCCAGTAGCGGCCTGGCTGGCTCATCGCCTCCCCGACTTGACTAAGGGCCGCAAAATGCATCACCGCGACCGGCTGATAGGTGGTGAATACCTCGTCGAGACGAGCACGATCCGCAAGGTCGCCCTTTTCAAACGGGCCGAATTTGACCGCGTCCTGCCAACCGGTGACCAGATTGTCATAAGTGACGGGTGTACACCCCGCCGCCTTCAGCGCCTTACATGCATGCGAGCCAATATAGCCGGCACCGCCGGTCACCAGAACATTTGCCACTGTCCGTATACCCCTAATTCGATCCTGTATTACCCGGTCTCAAAACCAGAGGCTGGCCAGTGTATCCTACTCGGCAGCCTGTCCGACCTGAGCGATTTCGGTGATATACTGCAGCAGCTCATCCCGCAATTCCTCACGCCCCAGGGCAAAGGCGACAGTGGCCTGCAGGAAACCTGCCTTGGAACCGCAATCAAAGCGCTGGCCGCGGAAGCGATAGCCATAAACAGGCACATCTTTTTGGATGTCCTGGGCAATGGCGTCGGTCAGCTGAATCTCTCCGCCCGCACCCTGCTTCATCTTGTTGAGATTGCGCAGCACCGAGGGCTCCAGAATGTAACGGCCAATCACCGCCAGATTAGAGGGCGCCTCGCCCATAGCCGGTTTTTCGACCATGCCACGGGCCTCGACCACCGATCCCATGTCGTTCTTCACATCCAGAACACCGTAGGCACCAGCCTTCTCCGGCGCGACTTCCATTGCGGCCACCATGTTACCGCCGGTTTCAGCATAGGCCTCAACCATCTGCTTGAGACAGGGAGTTTCCGCCGCGATCACATCGTCGGGCAGGATTACCGCGAAGGGCTCGTTGGCGATCAGCCGCCGCGCGCACCAGACCGCATGGCCCAGACCCAGGGCCTGATGCTGGCGGATGTAGGCGATGGCGCCGCTTTCCATATTGGTGTGCTTCAGAGTTTCGAGCAGCGCATCCTTACCTTTCTTGCGCAGCTCCTGCTCCAATATCGGGGCCTGGTCAAAATAGTCTTCCAATGCCCCCTTACCGCGCGAGGTCACGAAGATGAATTCCTTGATCCCCGCCTCGCGAGCCTCGTCGATGGCATATTGCACCAGGGGGCGATCCACCAGCGTCATGATTTCCTTGGGCACCGATTTGGTCGCAGGCAAAAACCGTGTACCCAGACCCGCCACAGGGAAAATCGCCTTCGTTACTTTTTTACGCATGGTGTTCTCTCAATTATTTTCGGGGCATACTGCCCTCACTGGTTCCGGCCCCACAGGGTCGCGCACTTCACCTGCTGCGCAATCCCTGTCCGTTTCACCCTATACAAAAACACCAAAAAAAGGGTTTTTGATGACATTGGGCCATGTTTTACCCCTATTCAGAGACCTCCCGTTGGCCACCCTTTGGTTAGGCCGCTCCCATTCGAGACATCATCTCCTCTATCCTGGGCACATCTTCCGGATTGTTCAGCTCCCAGAATTCGCGCCCCCGCGCGGTGACTTCGACACACAGAACCTTGCGACCGTTTTCAAGAAAACGAAGCTGCTCCAGCCCTTCCAAGGTTTCCAGCGGCCCTGTCTGCCAATCAGGATAGGCGGCAAGTGCGTCGGGACGGTAGGCGTAGACGCCCACATGGTGGAAAACTGGCGTATTTTCGCCATCCTTATAGGCATTTGCACAAAAAGGCAGCACCTCTTTGGAAAAATAGAGTGCGCTGTGGTCCGCCGCGAAGACTGCAGTGGTGCCACCGACGCGGCCCGCGCGCCGATCTGCCAGAAGACTGTTGAGCGTTGCGCCATCGCAGCGCAGCACCGGCGTCGCCAACCCCATGCCCGGGGCTGCGCGCAGAGCTTTGACCAAATCCTCGATGAACCAATGCGGCGTCAGCGGCGCATCCCCCTGAAGGTTCACGACGACCTCGTAGCCGCCGCCCAGCGCCGCATGGGCCTCGGCGCAGCGCTCGGTGCCGTTGGCGCAGCTTTCCGAGGTCATCACGACCTCGGCGCCAAAACCTTCTGCCGCGCTGCGAATCCTGTCGTCATCCGTCGCGACAACGACCCGGTCGACCCCATCGACAGCACAGGCCGCCCGCCAGGATCGTTCGATCAGGGTCTGCTTTTCACCGGTGGCTCCGGTCAATTCCACAAGCGGCTTGCCCGGATAGCGTGTCGACGCGTAGCGCGCGGGGATGACGATCAGGGCAGACATCAGGCCTCTTTCAATTCAACGCCCGGAGCGTAAGCGATGAAAAACGGGTTCGCATAGCCCTCTTTGCCGTAAACAAGGGGGGAATGATCGTCGAAACGCACCACTTTGCCACCTGCACCCGACAGGACCGCGTGGCCGGCCGCTGTATCCCACTCCATGGTGCGGCCCACGCGGGGGTAAAGATCCGCTTCGCCGGTGGCCACGAGGCAGAACTTAAGCGAAGAGCCCGCGCTCTTCATGTCCTTGACGCTGTACTTGTTGATGTAGTCGTCGGTCGCCTGATCCCGGTGCGATTTCGAGGCCACCACCATCAGCGCCGCATTGTCGCTGGAGGCAACGCGGATCGGAGATGTGGCTCCAACAGTCTCAGGGTCAAAGGCACCGGTTTCCTCTACCGAAGAGCCATCAGCGAGAGTGAAGAACATGCGCTCCTTGGCCGGGGCATAGACAACGCCGCGGGTCGGCACGCCTTTTTCCACCAGCGCGATGTTCACGGTGAAATCGCCGCGGCGGTGAATGAATTCCTTGGTGCCATCCAGCGGGTCGACAATCAGGAAGGTGTCACCGCGTTCCTTGTGCGAGGCGCTCTGTTCTTCGGTGACCAGCATCATATCCGGGAACGCCGCACGCAGGCCTGCCGAAATCAGAGCATCCGCGGCCTCGTCAGCGGCGGTGACGGGGCTGTCGTCCGATTTCACCTTCACATCGAAATCATCCGAATTGTAGATCTCCATGATCTTGTTGCCGGCTTCGATCGCCAGCCGGCGGATCACGGGTACGAGCTCTTCATAGGTCAATTCGGCGTCTCCCAGACCAGGGGTTAATTGAAAATTTTCCTGCGCCCCCTTATGGTGGCTCTGTTTTGGAACGGCAAGCAGCCCGTCCCCCAATCCGCAACAAACGCAGATTACAGGCCACATGTTTCAGGTTCGCACGCAAAAAACGTCGGTTTCCGGACTCATCGCCATGGGCGAGGTGGTCTTTCATTCGGTCGTGCGGAGCGTACGGTCGAAACACAACAACGCACTGATCGCACTGGGGCTCAACCTGTTGCAGGCTGTTCTGTTCGTCGCGGCCTTTTACATCATGTTCGCGGTTCTGGGCATGCGCGGCTCTGCCATTCGCGGCGACTTTCTGCTTTATGTGCTGTCGGGGATCTTCCTGTTCCTCACCCATACCAAAACCGTCAGCGCCGTCGCCGGCGCAGAGGGGCCCAGCAGCCCGATGATGCAGCACGCGCCGATGAACACCATGGTGGCGATCCTGTCAGCGGCGCTTGGCTCGCTTTATATTCAGGTGCTGTCGCTGCTGATCATCCTGTTCGTCTATCACGTCGCGTTTACCCCGGTGCATATCGAACAACCCATCGGCGCCTTTGGTATGGTTCTGCTGGCCTGGTTCACTGGCGCGGCGGTCGGGCTTGTCTTTCTGGTGATGAAGCCCTGGGCGCCCAGCCTCGTTGGTATCTTCTCGATGATCTACCAGCGCGCCAACATGATCGCCTCGGGCAAGATGTTCCTCGCCAATACCCTGCCGACCTTCATGCTGGCCATGTTCGACTGGAACCCACTGTTCCACTGCATCGACCAGTCGCGCGGCTATGTCTTCATCAACTACAATCCTCACCACAGCACATGGCAATACGCCGCCTGGGTGGGTCTGGTGCTGGTGATGATCGGCCTGATGGGTGAATTCTACACCCGCCGCCACGTCTCGCTCAGCTGGAGCGCGCGCCGATAGTGGCGCACCCACACCACGTTCTTGCTTCGGTCAACCTGCCTGACGGCACCAACAGCATCTGCGTCGATATCTTCCGGCGGGATGATGGCTCGTTCGGGTTTGACCTTTTCCGGCGTGAACCCGAAGACGGACGCGGCTGGTTCTCCATCGGCTATTTTGGTGATCGCCATTTCAACAGCGCCGCAGGGGCAGCTGTGGCAGCCTGCGCCGACGTACATTGGCTGGATGAGGCAGCCCCAGACCTGGTCCAACGCTTTAAGTCACAACGCGCAGCGTCAGATTGAGCCGCCCACCTTTGGGCAAGAGCCGCGAAGACTTGAACCGGATCCGGTCCACCCCATGATAGGCCAGCCGCGCCTCTCCGCCCATGACCACCACGTCGCCGGAATTGAGCCAGAGCGAATCCGTCTTGCCGCCGCGCGTCGGATTACCAAGGCGCAGCAGCCCGTCATCACCAAGGGAAATGGACACAACCGGATAGGAGAAATCCGCCTCGTCCTTGTCTTGATGCAGACCCATGCGCGCGTCTTCGCCGTAGTAGTTGATGAGACAGCAATCGGGCAGACGCTCCACCCCCGTCAGTTCCCGCCAGATGTCGAGAATCGGTTCAGGGATCGCAGGCCAGTCGCTGCCGCGCGGGTGCTTTGGAGCGTAGCGGTAGCCCTCGGCGTCGGAATACCAGCCGAACGCCCCGGCCGAGGTCATGCGCACCGACATCTGCCCGCCCCCAGGCACCACAGGCGAAAACAGCGGCGCCGCCTTCAGAACCGGGCGCAACGCCGCGATCAGGTTCCGCTGCGCATCGGGGGTCAGATGGCTTTTGTAAATCTCGAACCCGCGCAGGCGCAGCTTGCTCATCGCCGTTATTCCATTCTTAACCACGGCCCATGCAAAAAAGCGCATTGAATCGTCTTTCTCGACGCGTTCAGGCGCTTGCAGGGGCAAATTCCGCTCCCTATATACGCCGTGACGCCGGGAGATGCAGACCTCCTGGCACCGAAATCGGGGTCTGGATGCCAAAACGGGTCCAGGTCTCGGGAAATCGCCTTGAAAAGAAAAGGGATCGAAAATGAGCAAAGTTATCGGGATCGACCTCGGGACCACCAACTCCTGCGTTGCCATCATGGATGGTTCGCAGCCGCGCGTGATTGAAAACGCCGAAGGGACCCGCACCACTCCGTCCATCGTCGCATTCACCGACGAAGAGCGTCTGGTTGGCCAGCCCGCCAAACGTCAGGCCGTCACCAACCCGGACAACACCATCTTCGGCGTCAAGCGCCTGATCGGCCGCCGGTTTGACGATGCGGATCTGGCAAAAGACAAGAAAAACCTGCCGTTCAACGTGATCAGCGGCGGCAATGGCGACGCATGGGTCGAAGCCAAGGGTGAGAAGTATTCGCCGAGCCAGATCTCGGCCTTCATTCTCGGCAAGATGAAAGAGACCGCGGAGTCCTACCTCGGTGAGGAAGTGACCCAGGCCGTCATCACCGTGCCTGCCTATTTCAACGACGCACAGCGTCAGGCCACCAAAGACGCAGGCAAGATCGCCGGTCTTGAAGTCCTGCGTATCATCAACGAGCCGACAGCCGCCGCGCTGGCCTATGGCCTCGACAAGGAAGACACCCAGACCATCGCGGTTTATGACCTTGGTGGTGGTACCTTCGACGTGACCATTCTGGAAATCGACGACGGCCTGTTCGAAGTGAAGTCGACCAACGGCGACACCTTCCTCGGTGGTGAAGACTTTGACATGCGCATCGTCAACTACCTGGCAGATCAGTTCAAGAAAGAGCACCAGGTCGACCTGACCAAGGACAAGATGGCCCTGCAGCGACTGAAAGAAGCCGCTGAAAAAGCCAAGATCGAACTGTCCTCCAGCTCGCAGACCGAAATCAACCAGCCGTTCATCTCGATGGATCCGTCCTCGGGCCAGCCGCTGCACATGGTCATGAAACTGACCCGCGCCAAGCTGGAAAGCCTGGTTGGCGACCTGATCAAGGCTTCGATGAAGCCCTGCGCCGCAGCTCTGAAAGACGCCGGTCTGTCCGCGTCCGACATTGATGAGGTGGTTCTGGTCGGTGGTATGACCCGGATGCCGAAAGTCATCGAAGAGGTGACCAAGTTCTTCGGTAAAGAGCCGCACAAGGGTGTGAACCCGGACGAAGTGGTTGCCATGGGCGCCGCCATTCAGGCCGGTGTTCTGCAGGGTGACGTGAAAGACGTTGTTCTGCTCGACGTGACCCCGCTGAGCTTGGGTATCGAAACCCTGGGTGGTGTCTTCACCCGCCTGATCGACCGCAACACCACTATCCCGACCAAGAAGTCGCAGGTGTTCTCGACCGCGGAAGACAACCAGAACGCCGTGACCATTCGTGTGTTCCAGGGTGAGCGCGAGATGGCTGCCGACAACAAGATGCTCGGTCAGTTCAACCTCGAGGACATCCCCCCGGCACCGCGCGGCATGCCGCAGATCGAAGTGACCTTTGACATCGACGCCAACGGTATCGTTTCGGTCGGCGCCAAGGACAAGGCGACCGGCAAAGAGCAGACGATCACCATTCAGGCTTCGGGCGGTCTGTCCGATGACGACATCGAAAAGATGGTCAAGGACGCCGAGGACAACGCCGAGGCGGACAAGGAACGCCGCGAGCTGATCGAAGCGAAGAACCAGGCCGAAAGCCTGATCCATTCGACCGAGAAGTCGCTCGAAGAGCACAGCGACAAGGTGGACCCGTCCACCGTCGAAGTGATCGAACTGGCGGTTGCCGCGCTGAAGGACGACCTGGAAAGCGACAAAGCCAACGCCGAGAAGATCAAGGCTGGCATCCAGAACGTCACCGAAGCGGCGATGAAACTGGGCGAAGCGATCTACAAGGCGCAGGCTGAAGAAGGTGAAGAAGAACCCACAGCCGCTGACGAAGCCAGCGGCCCGGGCGACGACGACATCGTGGATGCCGAATTCGAAGACCTGGACGGCGACAAGCGCTAAGGTCTGAATCATTGGCTTGACCCTCGGGCCGGTCCGGACCCCGGACTGGCCCGTTTTACGTTGAGGCAGAAGGGGTAAACCGATGTCAAAACGCGACTATTACGACATTCTCGGGGTGGCCAAAGGCGCCACCGCCGAGGAAATCAAAAAAGGCTATCGCAAGAAAGCCAAGGAACTGCACCCGGATCGCAATGCCGATAACCCGGATGCCGAAGCGCAGTTCAAAGAGGCCAACGAGGCCTACGAGGTTCTGAAGGACGCCGAGAAGAAGGCAGCCTATGACCGCTATGGTCATGCGGCCTTTGAAAACGGCATGGGCGGTGGCGGCGGTCCCCGCGGCGGCCATCCGGGCGGCGGCGATTTCTCCTCGGCCTTCTCGGATGTGTTCGACGACCTGTTCGGCGACTTTATGGGCGGACGCGGCCAAGCAGGCGGGCGTCAGCGCGCATCGCGCGGCGCGGATCTGCGCTATAACCTGCGCGTCACCCTGGAAGAGGCCTTCTCCGGGCTGCACAAGACGATCAAGGTTCCGACCTCGGTCGCCTGTACCTCCTGCGAGGGCACCGGTGCCGAAGGTGGGGTCGAACCCACCACCTGCCCGACCTGTTCGGGTATGGGTAAGGTCCGTGCGCAACAGGGCTTTTTCACGGTGGAGCGCAGCTGCCCGACCTGTTCGGGCCTGGGCCAGATCATCAAGAACCCGTGCAAAACCTGCCACGGCCATGGCCGCGTGGAAAAGGACCGCTCGCTGTCGGTGAATATTCCGGCGGGCGTGGAAACCGGCACACGGATCCGTCTGGCGGGCGAAGGCGAGGCGGGCCTGCGCGGCGGGCCTCCGGGCGACCTCTACATCTTTGTCGAGGTTTCACCGCACGACCTGTTCGAACGCGACGGCAACAATCTTTATTGCCGGGTGCCCGTGTCGATGGCCAAAGCTGCCCTGGGCGGTGCCATCGAGGTGCCGACCATCGACGGCGGCCGTGGACGCGTCCAGATCCCCGAAGGCAGCCAGTCGGGCCGTCAGATGCGCCTGCGCGGCAAGGGTATGCCCGCGCTGCGTGGCGGCAGCCCCGGTGACATGTTCATCGAGCTGGCCGTGGAAACACCGGTCAACCTGACCTCCCGACAAAAGGAACTGCTGCGCGAGTTCGAAGATCTCTCGGAAGAGAACACGAACCCGGAATCCCGCAGCTTCTTCTCCTCGGTCAAAAGCTTCTGGGACGGAATGAAGGGGTAAGCCCCTGAACCCTCCCCGGCTTTCGGGTCGAATACCATCGCAAAAACGCCCCCTCGTGGGGCGTTTTTACTTTGTGCAGCCCACTGCGCTGGCCCTTAATACCGAGGACAGGCCTGATACCTTCAACGATGGTGATCGTGGTGAAAGCTGGCGCATTCCGGGACAAGACCCTGCCACTGTTTGATTGCAGTGACGAAGCGCGCGATGCGCTGGTGCCTGCCGGACGCCTACCGTCCTATATCAAGGATCACCGCGCCCGGCTGCGCCTGCGGTTCATGGAGGGCGGCGCGGCAGCCATGCCAGATTATGAGCTGCTTGAGCTGATACTGTTCCGGTCTATCCCGCGTCAGGACGTCAAACCGCTGGCACGCCGACTGATGGATACCTTTGGCGATTTCAACCGGGTCATCACCGCCCCGGCAGAGCGCCTGTTGCGGGTGAAAGGCATCGGCGAAGCGGTGATCACCGACCTTAAGGTGCTGGAGGCCGCCGCCCACCGAATGGCGCGTTCCCGCATCATGCAGCGGCAGGTGCTATCCAGTTGGGATGCGCTGCTGGACTACTGCCACACCACCATGTCCCACTCTGAAGTCGAGCAATTCCGGGTGCTGTTCCTGGACCGCAAGAACGTGCTGATCGCGGATGAGGAACAGGCTCGCGGCACCGTCGATCATGTGCCGGTCTACCCGCGCGAGGTCGCCAAACGGGCGCTGGAGGTGAACGCCAGCGCTGTGATTCTGGTGCACAATCACCCCTCGGGCGATCCAACCCCCTCGGAAAGCGATATCAGCATGACCGCAACCATTGAGAACGCCCTGACCGCGCTTGGCATCACTCTGCACGATCACCTGATCATCGGGAAATCATCCGAACTCAGCTTTCGCAGCCACGGGTATCTGTAGCTCTGGCACCCATCGCAAGGGTCAACGTACCCAGACTTCGACCCGGCGGTTCACCTCGCGGCCCCAGGCGCTGTCATCGCAGGCCATGGGCAGAGCCTCACCAAAGGCAGCCACGTCGATCTCTACCCGGTCGAGATTGGCGGTCTCTGCCGCTGCCGCCACCGCATCGCGTACCGCATTGGCCCGCTTAATGGCGATCTTGCGGTTTGTCTCAGCCGGTCCCACTCCGTCGGAGAAGCCGACGAAGAGCAACCTGTGCGAATCGTAGATCCCGGCCTCCAGCGCCCGGCCCAATTGTTCGATGTTGCTACGGGACTGGGCATCAGGGCGGGTTGAACCCGGTTCAAACCGGAAGGATGTTGTCAGCCTCTGGAGCCCGCGCAGAGTAGATGTCAGCCGCTGCAGTTCTTCCAGATCCACCTCTGGCCCTGCCGCCTCTATCGCGTTGGCCAGCCGGTCCCCCTGGGCGGCAATCGACACGCGTTCCGGCGCCTGATCGACGAATCCCGCCCTGCGGATCACAATCTGCGCGCCGGGACCACGCACGTAGCTAAGGAAATCCCGCGCCACCTTGGGCAGCCGTCGTTCCGGCAGGTAAAGGAACATGGGAGAGGTCAGCGGGTAATCCTCAGTCTTGATCGACCGGCGCGTCGCGCGCAGGGAGAACCCACATGGCCCGGTCAGGGTCAGCGCTCGCGCGGTGCCCGTATTGGCAAAACTGCCGATAGCGAGTGCGAAGGGGTCCGTGGCAACCATGCGCACCATCGTGCTGTGCCGGTCATGGCGACGCAGATCAGGCATTAATGTCGCCTTGGCCGGGGCCAGCAGCTTGTCCTCAACCGCCTGGGCCAGGCCGGAGCCTTCGACCGGCAGGTGCAGGGAAATCGGTGCATCGGCGCCGCCCAGCTCGGACCAGTTGGTGATCTCACCGGAAAGGATCGCAACCAGCTGCGGCAGAGAGATACGCTGCACCGGGTTTTCCGGCGACACCAGCGGCACCATCGCATCAAGCGCCAGAACCCGGCTACGCGACGGGCCCGTCATATCCCCCATGCCAGCCGCCTGCGCGTGTTCGCGCTCGGCCGGGCGGATTTCCCGCAGCGCCATGACGATATCGGCCTCATCCGCCAGAAGATCAGCAAAGCCTTCGTCGGTATTGCTGACGAAAAAATCGAACCGGGCGGCGGGACGATCCCCGCGCAGCAGAACATATTCGAAATTGTCGCCGGGCAGCGGATCGCGGCGCGTCTGGTAGCCGTTGCGCAGGGCAAACCCTTCGATCAGGGCGGGCAGCAGGACCTCTGCCATGGTCGAGGACCCCGATAGAGTGATCTCTGCCACGTAATCCGACAGGCTGGGACAGCCCGGCCCGTCACAGCTGACCCCGGATCCGTCGACGGTCAACTCGCCGAACTTGGTGTCGACACGGTAATATTCTCCGTCGAATCCCAACAGGTTGCCGGTGATTTCCACGGCCCCATCGGGAGAAGACAGCGTGACATCCTGGGCGGCCAGCGATGTGACAGTTCCGGACAGAAGAAGTGCGGCGCAAATCGCCGCACGAAAGAAAGCCATGAGAAATCCTGGAATGAATGCGGATCAGTTGGAGGCGATTTTCAGGTTTTCCAACAGATTATTCAACACCAGAAAGTCACCCTTGGCCGCGCAATCGGGGATTGCCAGCGTCAGGTCACGGGTCTGCAATTTGCTCTGCCCGCCAGCCCGATGCAGGGTCAGGGCCTGCGCCTCAACATCACGGCCACAGTTGATCGCGGTGATCTCTGCCTCGACGCTGATTTCCACCGTTTCACCGGCTTGTTCGGCGGCGCGCGGGAAGCTGTAAACCTCGGCCAGACGCGGCGCCAACTGGCTGTCATCACCCAGCCGCACCATATGGCCCATGCCAGAGGCCGGATCAGAACCATGCCAGACATGCCCCGGCGCGCCATAGTCGGCGCCGTTTTCGCGGGCATGAATTTCAAAACCGCTGTTGCCGGTCCATTGCAGCGCGACGCGGTCGATTTCGGAAAGGTCCGGCACCGGTACCACCGCGACTTCGGCCATCCCGTCCTGCGGCTCGATGATGAATACCGCCGAAGTGGCCAGGGCTGGCACCTCTTGTGTCAGATGGCCCGCATCATCCAGCGCTACCGTGAACATCATGCCCTGATGATGCACCGTCAGCCGCTTTCCCGCCTGGCAGGGCGCGGATACGTCGAGTTTAACCATGGCACCGGGCAGTGCATTAGCTGCGACCGACAGGGCGCAGTCATCCTTGGCGACGACCGCTTCGGCCTGCACGGTCTCTGCCTGCTGCGGCGCCGGACCTTCGTGCGGAACCGAGGTCAGCGTGATGTTCTCGATGGTCAGCTCGGACAGATCCGGATCGGCCGGGACCTGCACCGACGCGGCACTGATCTCCGGTGTTTCATAGATACGCGGAGCGGCGGACTGCTGCATGAAAAAGCCGATCCCCAGCGCACAAGCCACGGTTCCGCTGCTCAAGATCAAGATACGTTTGTCCATCATCACACACTCCACACCCTGGATAGGTTAAGGAAGTGTAGCATGGGAAAGGCGGCCAGTTTGTGGCCGCCTGCGGGAGAGATTCGGGCAGAATAAAGAGAATTTTAATATCTCTGTCTGAATGGCCCACGCGTGCGGTCAGGCCAAATCAGGGGCCGATCCCCGGTTAAAACGGCTGGCGTTCAACCGGGCATGCAGGCGTATCTCAGGCCAGACGCCCGTGGCAATGTTTGAACTTCTTGCCCGATCCACAGGGGCATTTGTCATTGCGCGACGGGTTGCCCCAGGTTTCGGGATCATCCTCGACAAATCCGGGCGCGGGCTCTTCCACGAGTTCAGCAACAGCTTCGCCTTCTGCAGCAGGCGCAGGTGCACCGCCGGCGGAGGCCATTTGCTGAATGGCGGCCTGGCGGGCTGCCATTTCCATCATCATCTGGCGCTGCTCTTCTTCGTTCATCGGACGCACGCGGCTCAGCTGCTTGGCAACGTCTTCGCGCAGGGAGTCGAGCATGCTTTCGAACAGCTGGAAGCTTTCGTTCTTATACTCGTTCAGCGGATCACGCTGCGCATAGCCGCGGAAACCCACAACCGAACGCAGATGCTCCAGCGTCAGCAGATGTTCGCGCCACTTGGCGTCGATGGTCTGCAGCAGCACCTGCTTTTCGATGTTGCGCATGTTTTCCGGACCGAAGGCCTCGGTCTTTTCCGCCATCAGCGCATCGCTTGCGGCCTCAAGCCGTTCGCGGATCTGTTCGTCGTCGACGCCTTCCTCGGCAGCCCATTCGGCCACCGGCGCGTCGATGCCCAGCCCTTCAAGCACAGCGGCCTGCAGGCCTGCGGTGTCCCACTGTTCGGCGTAGGTCTTGGGCGGCATGTAAGTGTCGATCAGGTCGTCGATCACCTCGTGACGCATATCATTGACGATCTCGGACAGATCCTCTGCCGCCATGATTTCACGGCGCTGGCCAAAGATCACCTTGCGCTGGTCGTTCATCACATCGTCGAACTTCAGCACGTTCTTACGCATATCGAAGTTGCGGCCCTCGACCTTGGCCTGGGCACGTTCCAGCGATTTGTTCACCCAAGGGTGAATAATCGCTTCGCCTTCCTTCATGCCCAGCGAAGACAGGACCTTGTCGAGACGCTCGGACCCGAAGATGCGCATCAGGTCGTCTTCGAGGCTGAGATAGAACCGGGTGCGGCCCGGGTCACCCTGTCGGCCCGAACGGCCGCGCAGCTGGTTGTCGATGCGGCGGCTTTCGTGGCGTTCAGAGGCCATCACGAACAGGCCGCCCGCGTCCAGAACCTTCTGCTTTTCTTCGGCGTGCTTGGCTTCCTCGGCGGCGCGCAGCTCGGCAGGATCGGCATCGGGGTTGGCCTCAAGCGCGGCCATCACCTTGATGTCGACGTTGCCGCCCAGCTGAATGTCGGTACCCCGGCCAGCCATGTTGGTGGCGATGGTCACCGCGCCAAGCCGCCCGGCATCGGCGACGATCTGCGCTTCCTGCTCGTGGTGGCGCGCGTTCAGCACGTTGTGTTCGATGCCTTCCTGCTGCAGCATCTGGCTCAGCAGTTCGGATTTCTCGATCGAGGTGGTGCCCAGAAGAACCGGCTGCCCCTTGGCATGGGCCTTCTTGGTCTCTTCGATCATCGCGCGGTATTTTTCCATCGCGGTGCGGTAGACCTGGTCGTCCTCGTCCACCCGTGCAATCGGCCGGTTGGTCGGAACCTCAACCACGCCCAGACCATAGATCTCGGCGAATTCCTCGGCTTCGGTCATGGCAGTACCGGTCATGCCCGACAGGCGGTCATAAAGGCGGAAATAGTTCTGGAAGGTCACCGAAGCCAGCGTCGTGTTCTCGGGCTGGATCTGCACCTCTTCCTTGGCTTCGATGGCCTGATGCAGGCCTTCGGACAGGCGGCGCCCGGCCATCATGCGGCCGGTGAATTCGTCGATCAGCACAACCTCGCCATCGCGCACGATGTAGTCCTTGTCACGCTGGAACAGTTTATGCGCGCGCAGGGCCTGGTTGACGTGGTGCACCACGGTGGTGCTTTCGGGGTCATAGAGCGAGGCCCCCTCTTCCAGCAGGCCGCGTTCGATCAGCTTCTGCTCAAGGTATTCGTTGCCCTCTTCGGTGAAGGTCACACCGCGGGTCTTCTCGTCGATCTCGTAGTGTTCCTCGCTCAAGAGCGGGATCACCGTGTCGATGGTGGTATAAAGCTCGGAGCGATCTTCAGCCGGGCCGGAAATGATCAGCGGCGTACGTGCCTCGTCGATCAGGATCGAGTCGACCTCATCGACGATGGCAAAGTTGTGATACTTCTGGAACACCTGGTCCAGGCTGGGCTTCATGTTGTCGCGCAGGTAGTCAAAGCCCAACTCGTTGTTGGTCGCATAGGTCACATCGGACTGGTAGGCCGCCATCTTCTGATCGTCGGGCTGACCGGACCAGATCACGCCTGTGGTCATGCCCAGCTGCTCAAAGACCTTGCCCATCCATTCGCTGTCACGTTTGGCCAGGTATTCGTTCACCGTAACCACATGCACGCCCTTACCGGTCAGCGCATTGAGGTAGGCCGGGAAAGTGGCGACAAGTGTCTTACCCTCACCCGTTTTCATCTCGGCGATATTGCCCTGGTGCAAGAAGACACCGCCCATCAGCTGCGTATCAAAGGCCCGAAGACCCAGCGCCCGGCGGGCCCCTTCGCGTACGTTGGCAAAGGCTTCGGGCAACAGAGCGTCGAGGGCTTCACCGTCCAGCGCGCGTTTGCGCAGCTCTTCGGTTTTCTCGATCAGACCCTGGTCGCTGAGCTTTTCGAATTCGGGTTCCAGCGCGTTGATCTTTGCGATCAGCGGCCGCGTCGCCTTGATTTTTCGGTCATTCGGTGTGCCGAAAATCTTTTTGGCGAGTGTTCCGATACCCAGCATGTGCTCTCCCACGGTCCTGTCATGGCTTCTGACCTAAGGCAGGCTTGCCCGCCCTGCCCGCAACCCATAAACAAAGGTGGAAACGACGGTCCTGCCATTGGCCCTTAGGCGATGTAAGCGGCAGGCATATAAGTGTCAACGCCGCGCCATGCTGCGGCCCGGGAATAGGAAGAATTGAATGCTGAAAGGTCTCACTTTTCTGCGAGGCGCGGCAACCGCGGCCGTAATGGCGCTGCCTTTGTCGGTACAGGCCGCACCGCATGCCAATACCGTGGTGGCCTCAGTCAACGGCGAAGAGATCACCCTTGGTCACATGATCATGGCCCGTGAAAACCTGCCGCAGCAGTACAAGCAACTGCCGGACGAGGTGCTGTACAACGCCATTCTGGACCAGCTGATCCAGCAGACGGCACTGAAACAGCAACTGCATGGCGAAGTGCCCCATTACGTGGAGCTGTCGGTCGAAAACGAAAGCCGGGCATTGCTGGCCGCTGATGTCATCGAAATGGTGATGGCCAACGCAACCGGTGAGGAAGCCCTGCGCGCGGCCTATGACCGTAAATACTCCACCGGCGATGGCGGCGATGAATTCCACGCGGCGCACATTCTGGTGGAAACCGAAGAAGAAGCCAAAAAGATCAAGATGGAGCTGGAAGACGGCGCTGATTTTGCCACCACTGCCAAGGCGCGGTCGACCGGCCCCTCCGGGCCAAGCGGCGGTGATCTGGGCTGGTTCGGGCTGGGTAGTATGGTTCCCGAATTCGAAGAGGCTGTGCTTGCCATGCGGTCGGGGGATATCTCGGATCCTGTGAAAACCCAGTTCGGCTGGCACGTGATCCTGCTGCGCGAACGGCGCAAATCTGCCGCGCCCAGCTTTGACGAAGTGCGCGGCGAGCTGGAGCAGGAACTGCGGACACGCGCTGTCGAAGATCGCGTCAACGCACTGACCGCTGAGGCCACCATCGAACGACCCGAAATCGAAGGGCTGGACCCCGCGATGATCAAAGATCTTGGTCTTGTAAGGAACTGATCCGATGGCAAAACCTCTGCCCCGTTCTCCACTGGCTCCGGCCGGATTTCCCGATCTTCCCACGATCAAAGGCGTGCGGTTCGCCACCGCAGCCGCTGGTGTAAAATACAAGGACCGGACCGATGTGATGCTGGCGGTACTGGATCCGGGCACCACGGTTTCCGGGGTGTTCACTCGCTCCAAGACGCGATCTGCACCTGTGCGCGATTGTCAGGAGAAACTTGGGGCAGACCCTTCGGCGAGCGCCGCGATTCTGGTCAACTCGGGCAATTCCAATGCCTTTACCGGTCATCACGGACAAACCTCGGTGGCAGAGATCGTCGCCGCCGTCTCCGGCATCACTGGGGCACCAGCAGGGCGCGTCTTTACCGCCTCGACCGGGGTGATTGGTGAACCGCTGCCGCATGATCGGATCGTCGCCAAAATCGCCGAGCTGAATGATGGGCTGAATGCCGATGCGCTGGAAGCAGCAGCCGCCGCCATCATGACCACCGATACCTTTGCCAAGGGCGCTGGCGCCACCGTCACCATCGACGGGCAGACCGTGAACATCGCCGGGATCGCCAAAGGATCTGGCATGATTGCGCCTGATATGGCGACCATGCTGGTCTATATCTTCACCGATGCCAAGGTCGAGCAAAGCGCGCTGCAGGCGCAGCTGGCCAAAATCTGTGACCGGACCTTCAACTGCATCACGGTAGACAGCGACACCTCGACCTCGGACAGCCTGATGCTCTGTGCGACCGGCGCATCGGGCGTTGATGCAACCGGGAACCCGGAGTTTGAGCAGGCGCTGGAGGGCGTGATGCTGGATCTGGCGCATCAAGTCGTCCGCGATGGGGAAGGCGCTACGAAGTTCGTCGAGATCCAGGTGACCGGCGCCGAAAGCGACGCAGATGCCAAGACCCACGGGCTGGCGATTGCCAATTCGCCTCTGGTGAAAACCGCAATCGCGGGTGAGGACCCCAACTGGGGCCGCGTGGTGATGGCAATCGGAAAATCCGGCGCTGCGGCGGACCGGGACCTGCTGTCGATCTCCTTCGGCGATGTTCTGGTGGCCGAAAAAGGCTGGGTTGCGCCCTCATACAAGGAAGAGGACGGCGCCGCGCAAATGAAACAGGACGAGATCACGATCAAGGTGGATCTGGGTCTTGGCGATGGCGCGGCAACGGTCTGGACCTGCGATTTGACCCATCAATACATCACCATCAACGCGGATTACCGGTCATGAAAACGGTTCTCGTCTCGGCCGTGGCCCTGATCGACGTCGAAGGGCGGATCCTGCTGGCGCAGCGCCCCGAAGGCAAATCCATGGCCGGGCTTTGGGAATTCCCCGGCGGCAAGGTTGAAGCCGGGGAGACCCCCGAAGTGGCGCTGATCCGCGAACTGGAAGAGGAGCTGGGCATCAACACCTGGCAATCCTGCCTGGCGCCGCTGACCTTTGCCAGCCACAGCTATGAAGATTTTCACCTGCTGATGCCGCTGTTTGCATGCCGCAAATGGGAGGGCATTCCGCAGGCCCGGGAAGGCCAGGTTCTGAAATGGGCGCGGCCGCAAGAGCTGCGTGATTACCCGATGCCTCCGGCCGATATTCCGCTGATTCCGATCCTGCGGGATTGGCTGTAGCGTTCAAAAACTGGCGGGCCGCCCGGCGGGTTGCCCTCTGCATACCCCCAACTTCCCCTCCAATCCGGACGCAATTTACTACCGGATATTGGAGATTTGTCGGTAGAAACACTAGCCATTGTAGCTTTGGCACATGTCGTCAAGATTTTGTTAACCAATTTGTCAAAAACTGGTTACACTATCTGGCAGTGAACCTTTTTGAACTTCTCCCTGACGAAGGATCAGACAACAAGTGGACCTATTTGGGCACATGTTTTCTGGTCCGGGACAGGTTCATGCAGGCACACATCAACGACCGCAACGGGGTGCCGGTAGGCGCGGCAGAACGCCTCCGAATACCACCGATTTTCGCGGCACACTGAAGACCAATCACTCACGGCAATAGAGGGCAGCCCGGCGGCTGCCCTCAGCCGTTTTGGCGGGCACTAGACCTCCCACCACCTCAAAGATGCAAAAACCCCGGCACAGAGGCCGGGGTTTTGACTGTTTCTGAGTGTCGCAGCGCCTTAGTCGAGCTTACGTTCAACTTCCTGACGCTCGAAGATCTCGATGACATCGCCTGCGCGAATATCTTCGTAGTTCTCAAAGGCCATACCGCATTCCTGACCGGACTGAACCTCTGCGACTTCATCCTTGAAGCGCTTCAGCGTTTTCAGCGTGCCTTCGTGGATCACAACGTTGTCACGCAGCAGACGCACACCAGCCGAGCGACGGGCAACGCCTTCGGTGACCAGACAGCCGGCAACCTTGCCGACGTTGGAGACCTTGAACACGTCCTTGATGGTCGCGTAGCCGATGAAGTTTTCCTTGATCTCGGCCGACAGCAGGCCAGAGGCCGCCGCTTTCACGTCATCCACAAGGTCATAGATCACCGAGTAATAGCGGATCTCGACGCCCTTCTGGTTGGCAGTGTTACGGGCCGAAGTATTGGCACGAACGTTGAAGCCCATGACCGGCGCACCGGAAGCTTCGGCCAGGCCGATATCGGTTTCGGTGATGGCACCAACACCCGAGTGCAGCACGCGCACGCGCACCTCGTCGTTGCCGATCTTCTCCATCGCCTGAACGATCGCTTCGGCAGAGCCCTGCACGTCTGCTTTGACCAGGATCGGCAGTTCGGAGACGTTTTCGTCTTCCTTAGCCTTGGCCATCAGCTGTTCCAGAGTGGTCGCAGCACCGGCTGCGGCGCGTTTGTCCTTGGCGGCCTGCTCGCGGTATTCCGCGATTTCGCGGGCCTGTGCCTCGGTCTCGGTCACGTTCAGCACGTCACCCGCTTCGGGCGTGCCATTGAGACCCAGAACCTCGACCGGAACCGACGGACCGGCTTCCTTGACGCGCTCACCCTTGTCGTTGATCAGCGCACGGACCTTACCGTACTGCTCACCCACAACGAAGATGTCGCCCTGATGCAGGGTACCGTTCTGAACCAGAACAGTGGCAACCGGGCCGCGGCCCACGTCCAGCTGTGCTTCGATCACGGCGCCTTGGGCGGCACGGTTCGGGTTGGCTTTCAGTTCCAGGATTTCCGCCTGAAGCGCGATGGCTTCCAGCAGTTCATCCAGGCCCTGGCCGGTCACGGCGGACACTTCCACGTCCTGAACGTCGCCGGACATGGCTTCCACGATCACCTCGTGTTGCAGCAGCTCGGCACGCACCTTGTTCGGATCGGCGGCAGGTTTGTCGATCTTGTTGATCGCCACGATCATCGGAACACCGGCAGCCTTGGCGTGGTTGATCGCCTCGATGGTCTGCGGCATGACCGAATCGTCGGCAGCCACAACCAGAACCACGATATCCGTCACCTGAGCACCGCGAGAGCGCATCGAGGTGAAGGCCGCGTGGCCCGGCGTATCGAGGAAGCTCAGTACGGTGCCGCTATCGGTGGTCACCTGATACGCACCGATGTGCTGGGTGATACCGCCTGCTTCGCCAGCCACAACCCGCGCATCGCGGATCGCATCCAGCAGCGAGGTTTTACCGTGGTCGACGTGGCCCATGATGGTGATCACCGGCGGACGCGGCTGCAGATCTTCTTCCTTGTCCTCGACCTCTTTGATCACGTCTTCGACGTCAGAGTCGGAAACGCGGACAACTTTGTGGCCGAATTCTTCGATGATCAGTTCAGCCGTATCGGCGTCGATCGACTGGTTCTGGGTGACCATCATGCCCATGTTCATGAGCGATTTGACCACGTCACCAACGCGTTCTGCCATACGGTTTGCCAGCTCGGAAACAACGATGGTTTCCGGCAGCTGCACGTCACGGATGACCTTTTCACGCTCGACGGTGCCCATTGCCTTCTGACGCGCGCGCTCCTGCTTGCGCTTCATTGCGGCCATGGACCGCTGGCGGCCACCTTCGCCGGTTGCCTGACCCAGTGTCAGTTTGCCGGAACGGCGACCCTGATCGCGGCCTTTGCCACCACGGCCACGCTCTTCGCGTTCGCGGTCAGCTTTGCGCGGGGCTTGGGCTGCGGGTTTGGCCGCAGAACGACCTGCGGCGGGACCGGCAGATTTTGCCTTCTCCGGCTCTGCTGCCGGAGCGGCTGCTGCACGCTTGGCCGCCTCTTCAGCTTCGAGGCGCTTGCGCTCTTCCTCTTCCGCCTTGCGACGGGCTTTTTCCTCGGCTTCGCGCTGTTCGCGTTCCTTGGCTTCCTGCTCGGCGCGGCGGCGCTCACGCTCTTCGGCACGGGCCTTTTCCTCGGCTTCGCGCTGCGCGGCTTCTTCGACTTCACGCGCCTTGGCAGCCTGCAGCGCCTTCAGGCGGCGGGCCATTTCCGCGTCGGTGATGCCGGCAGGTCGACGGGATCCATCCGTCGCGGGAGACGCACCACTGCCGCCTTTACCCGCACCCGGCTTGGGAACCACAACGCGTTTGCGCTTGGTTTCCACTACGACATTCTTGGTCCGCCCATGGCTGAAGCTTTGTTTCACGTTCCCAGGCCGGGAACCACCACGCAAACCCAATGTCTTTTTGCCGTCACTATCGCTCATAAAGCTCTTTATCCTTCCGTGCGGCCCTTGCCGCCCACCATTTCGCGCAAACCCTGCAATCGTTGCGCTTCCTCTACAACACGTTTGCTGAGTCCACCAGAGGCCAGCGCCGCATGTATCACAGTTTGACGCCCAAATGCCATCCCCAGCTCATCCGCAGAGAGGCAACCGATATAGTTCCCTCGGTGCGGCGTGCTCAGTTTCGACTTTCCACGCCCGGATCCGTCAGCCGCCTGAATCAGCACACTCGCCTCTTCCTTCAGCAGCCAATCCTTGACTTTTTCATAGCCACCGACCGCATCACCCGACTTTCGGGCCAAGCTGATCAGATCAACAAGGCGGCGCAGAACCTGCCGCTCCACCTCGTCTGCAAGGTCTTCGGGCACCTTCACCTGGGCCTTGAAGCCACGGGCGAAGAGTTTCTTCTTTACCGCCGTATCTAACGCAGAACGGCTGGCGGTCACATAAACGCCCCGACCGGGGAGTTTACCGAACACATCCGCAACGACCTGCCCGTCGGGGCCCATCACGAACCGGATGAGACCCTGCTTAGGCTGGATCTCACCTGTTGCGATGCACTTTCGCTCCGGGCCGTCTGACCGGTCTTTTTCGGCGCCTCCGCGAGCCATTCAGCGTCTCCTTTCAGGAGCAGCGGGGATCAGACCCCGGCCCCTGTGTCAGCGGCTTCTTCGTCACCTTCGGCCTCGTCATCTTCCGAGACTTCCGGTTCCAGTTCGGCGGGATCAACCCAGCCCAGCAAGACGCGGGCTGTCATGACCATATCCTGTGCCTCTTCCAGCGACATGCCGAAAGGTTCCAGAATACCGTCGTCCTTGATCCGTTCGCCGCCATCCGTGGTCCAGCCGCCGGCCAGTTCCCAGTCCGCGCAGGTGGCAAAGTCTTCCAGCGTCTTGATGCCGTCCTTTGCCAGTGCCTCAATCATCTGGGGTGTCAGACCGTCAAAGTCAATCAGGCTGTCCTCTGCGCCCAGCGCACGGGCCGCATCAATCGCCGCCTTGGCCTTGGCTTCGAGGTAGTCACGGGCCCGGGCCTGCAGCTCTTCGGCGGTGCCTTCGTCAACACCATCGATGACCAGCAGTTCATCGAGCTCCACATAGGCAACCTCTTCGAGGCTGGTGAACCCTTCGGAGACCAGCAGCTGGGCAAAGAATTCGTCCAGATCCAGAGTTTCCATGAACAGGCCGGTGCGCGCTTCGAATTCCTTCTGGCGACGCGCCGATTCCTCTTCCTCGGTCATGATGTCGATGTCGAGACCGGTCAGCTGCGAGGCCAGACGCACGTTCTGACCACGGCGGCCGATCGCGAGGCTCAGCTGTTCCTCGGGGACCACGACTTCGATCTTGCCGGCTTCTTCGTCCAGAACCACTTTCGACACTTCGGCCGGCTGCAGCGCGTTAACGAGGAAGGTCGGCTGATCTTCGTTCCACGGGATGATGTCGATCTTTTCACCCTGCAGCTCGTTCACAACGGCCTGCACGCGGCTGCCGCGCATACCAACGCAGGCGCCCACGGGGTCGATGGAACCATCATAGGAAATCACGGCGATCTTGGCGCGCGAACCGGGATCACGGGCAACGGCCTTGATCTCGATGATACCATCATAGATTTCAGGCACTTCCATCTTGAACAGCTCGGCCATGAATTCCGGCGCAGTACGGCTGAGGAAGATCTGCGGGCCGCGCGGTTCGCGGCGCACATCCTTGATGTAGCAGCGGATACGATCGTTCGGACGATAGCTTTCGCGGCCGATCTTCTCGTTGCGGCGCAGGATCGCTTCGCCAGCGCCCACATCGACGATGACGTTGCCGAATTCTTCGCGTTTGACCAGACCGTTGATGATGGTACCGGCGCGGTCCTTGAATTCTTCGTACTGGCGGTCACGCTCTGCTTCGCGGACCTTCTGCAGGATGACCTGCTTGGCCGATTGGGCCGCGATACGGCCCATTTCTACCGGCGGAACCTCTTCCACATAGGTGTCGCCCACCTTGGGATCAGCCATGTACTGCTTGGCCTGTTCGACGGTCATTTCCGACTGGTAGTTTTCCAGTTCTTCATCTTCGACGACCGAGCGGACGCGGGTAAAGGTGGCCTTGCCGGTCTTGCGGTCGATGGACACACGGATGTCCATTTCGCTGCCGTAGCGGCTTTTGGCCGCCCGGGCGAGGCTTTCTTCCATGGCTTCGACCACCAGGCCGGGGTCGATCATTTTCTCGCGCGCCACGGCTTCGGCGGTTTGCAACAGCTCAAGCTGGTTTGCAGAGGTGATGGCCATTACTTGTTCTCCTCTTCGGACCCTTCGGTCACCTCGCCCTCAAGGGGCGTATCTTCGATAACGTCGTCAAAAGCATCTTCGTTCAGCGTGCCAGCCGCCTTGCGCTGGCGCAGCATTTCCTTGATCAGATCGTCGGTCAGCACCAGCTTGGCATCGCTCAGCCAGTCGAATTTCAGACCGATGGTCACGGGCTCGCCGTGTTCCTCAATATTGATCAGAACCTCGTCATCCTCGACACCGGCCAGCTCGCCCTTGAAGCGGCGACGACCGTCGATCAGCTCGGCGGTTTCCAGCTTGGCCTCATAGCCTTCGAACATGTCAAAGTCCTTGAGACGCGTCAGGGGGCGGTCGATGCCGGGGCTGGAGACCTCAAGCGCGTAGGCATCAAGGATCGGATCCTCGACGTCCAGAACTGCGCTGACGGCATTCGAAATATCGGCACAATCATCAACTTCGATCCCGCCATCGGGTTTGTCGGCCATGATCTGCAGGGTTGTCGTCTTGCCGGACATCAGCCGGATACGGACCAGCTCATAGCCCAGATCCTCGATCACCGGGGTGATGATCTCGGCAAGGCGGCGGTCAATCGCGGCTTTGGCAATCAGGTCGTTGGTCATTCGGGTTCCAGCTGTCTTTCGGACACAAAAAAACGGGCGCGCGGCCCGTTGAAAATCCCGGTGGAGCCTTGGACCAGAGCCCAACGCGCCGCTGTTGTGAAAGGCATATACGCTTGATGGGGCGAATCTGCAAGGACAAGTTCGAAACCGGGCCTGTGCCCCGGTCAGATCCGCCACCAGCGTTCGGCAATACGGCCATCATCCAGCGCCGCGCGGCGACCCACGGTGCGGGGCATGCCCACATCGCTGCGCGCCGCCAGCGCCATGTCGCTGGCCGAAGGATGATACAGGAATCCGCCCTTTTCGATCAGCGCTTCTGGCGCGGGCAAGGCGGCCACATCAACATAGCCATCACGCAGTGCCTCGGCCCGCACGCGGGCATCCGGGATGACGATCACCTCGACCGTATCCACCCAGCCTGCCTGCCCGGCCTTGTAATGATCGGCCAGTTTTGCCGCACGGAAATGCCGCCCGTCCTGCGCCCGCTCGACGCGGTAACAGCCGGTTCCCACGGCCTGCGCCAGAGGCAGATCCACCTGGCCCGCCGGAGCGATGACATGCACCGGATCCGCCAGAAGGTAAGGAAGATGGGGGTTTGCGGCCGTCAGCTGGATCTCGATCCGATGGTCGGAGACCTGCTGCACCAAGGCAACCTCGGCGCCGTCGATGCCGCGCCCGCTCAGCGAGGCAACCACATCCGCCGCCGTCATGGCCGCGCCATCATGGAACCGCACATCGCTGCGCAGATCAAAGGACCAGGTCCGGGCCGCGTCGCTGCTGTGCCAGCCCTCGGCCAGCTCGCCCCGCAACACGCCATCGGGCGCGATCTCTGTCAGGGTGTCGAAGACGGCGCCACGCGCCACCTGTTCCATCAACCCGTCCTGACGCGGCACCGCAAGACGCAGCACCCCGCCCGCCCGCGGCGCCGCCGCCAATGACGTGCCTGTCGCCGCCAGCAAGGCAGCCGCAGCACCAGAGGTGAACAGCGCGCGGCGGTCGATACGGGTCATGGCAGCATCTCCTCGGCAATCCGGTCCATCGTGCGCACCAGTTCGGCACTGATTCCCGGCTCCGACAAGGCATGACCTGCATTGCGGATCATTTTCAACTCGGCATTTGGCCACAGCTCGTTCAGGCGCCAGGCCGAGGTCGGCGGGCAGATCATGTCGTAACGGCCCTGCACGATGATGCCCGGAATATGGGAAATCCGCCCCATATTGGCGAGGATCTGCCCATCGAAATCCAGAAAACCGCCATTGATGAAATAGTGGTTTTCCAACCGGGCAAAAGCGCGGGCATAATCGCCGGGGCTTTCGCCGCCATGACCGTTAGAATGGACCGAGGCCAACGCGTTCTCCCAGGATGACCAGGCACGACCGAATCGGATTTCCTCGTTCACATCGCCGGAAAACAGCCGCTTGTTATAAGCGGCGATCATATCGTGCCGCTCGTCATGCGGGACCAGCGCGACAAACCGCGCCCAGGTTTCCGGCCAGAACCGCCCGGCGCCGCCCCCGTAAAACCAGTCGAGTTCGCTTTGCGTCATCAGGAAGACACCGCGCAGGATGATGTGCTGCACGCGCTCCGGGTGCGTCTGCGCATAAATCAGCGCCAGCGTCGCCCCCCAGCTGCCACCGAACAATAGCCAGCTGTCGATCTCCAGCAGGCGGCGGATCTCCTCCATATCGGCAACTAGGTGCCAGGTGGTGTTATCCTCGCAAGAGGCATGCGGGCGCGAGCGGCCGCAGCCGCGCTGATCAAAAAGAATCACCCGATAGATATTGGGATCGAAATAGCGCCGCATCGCCGGGCTGCTGCCGCCGCCGGGACCACCATGACAGACAATCACCGGAATGCCCTTGGGGTTGCCCGATTGCTCAACATAAATGCTGTGGCCCTGCCCCACATCCAGCATACGCTGGTCGTAGGCATCGACCGGAGGATAAAGATACTGCACTGCGCGCTTTTGGTCCGAGTATTTGTCCATTACTGACCTAACTAGTCTGTTAGACACAAAAGAACACACGGAGACAGGAATGCAAGCGCCTCAGTCCACGGTAGACCCGTCCGAGATCGCCAAATTCGAAGCAATGGCCGCGGAGTGGTGGGATCCCAACGGCAAGTTCAAGCCGTTGCATATGCTGAATCCCTGTCGGCTTGATTACATCACCCAGCAGATCGCCGGGGAATTCGGCCGTGATCTGACGCAGCCGGAGCCATTCAGGGGCCTGCGCCTTCTCGACATTGGCTGCGGCGGCGGGCTGTTGTCGGAACCGATGGCGCGCCTTGGCGCCGAGGTCGTGGGGGCCGATGCTGCCGCCGGGAACCTGCCGGTGGCGCGGATTCATGCGGAACAATCCGGCCTTACCATCGATTACCGCCACACCACTGCCGAGGCCCTGGCCGAAGCCGGTGAACAGTTCGACGTGGTTCTCAACATGGAGGTGGTTGAACATGTGGCCGATCCGCTGAGCTATCTGACCGCAACGCGGGAATTGCTGAAACCGGGTGGTTTACAGATCTGTTCCACCATCAACCGCAATCCCAAAAGCTATGTCATGGCCATCTTTGGCGCCGAGGTGGTGATGCGCTGGCTGCCGCGTGGCACGCATGAATGGAACAAATTCATCACGCCGGACGAGCTGTTCGAGCTGCTGCGCAAGGCGGGGCTGGAGCCAGTCGACCGTAAGGGGTTCGTGTTCAACCCGGTGACCTGGGGCTGGTCGATTTCTCCGCGCGATCTTTCGGTCAACTACGTCACGGCCAGCACCAAACCCGCCGCGTAACAAGGTGGCGGATAACCGCCTCCTATCCTTTCGTATAGGAGACCTAATCCCTCTGCGTACTTGGCGTTTGACTCGATTTAGTATAAAACCGTCCGATCGGTTGGGTTTTAGTCTGACCGATACCGGGCCTTGGCCCTTAACAGAGTGAATGCTGTACCCGATGGCCTATCGGCGCAATGCGAAATGATCGCTGCCACCACTCACGCGGCCAGATGGGAAATTGAGGAAGGGATGCCCGTTACACGGCATCCCTTTCTTTTTGGGGCACAGGCAAACGCAAGGGCATGGAGGCCGCGCCGGGCGGCGCTTAGTCGTCTTCCAGCTTGCTGCGCAACTCCCGCAGGATCGGAAGTGCGGCACGCACACGCTCACCGCCCAGCTCATCCACCACTTCGGAAATCACCGGCACGATACTGGCCAGCGCCGCATCGCGGGCCTGCCGACCAGCGGGGCTGATCGCCACCATCTTGCGACGGGCATCGTCCCAGTCGGGGCGGATATGCACATAACCCGCCATCTCCAGCTTGTTCAGCGTATTGGTCATGGCACCGCGGGTGACGTGAAACGCCTTCGCCAGCTGCGCCGGAGAGCGTTCCAGCCCGGCCCGTGCCAGATGGTTCAGAACCGAAAAATGCGACAGTTCCATTCCCTTGGGCAGGGCCTTGCCCAGCCGCGAGCGCGCCAGCTGGTCGGCCATCAGGATTTCACTGAACAGCGAAACGGCCAGAGAATGTGATTCTTCCATCAGGGTCCGTCGAACTCTCGATCATGGGTCAGCGCAGGAACACGTTTGCGTGCTTCTGCCACTTTTTCCATATCAAGATCAACGCAGACAACCCCGGGATCGGTCCCGGCGTCCGCCAGAATCTCTCCCCAGGGCGCCACAACCAGCGAATGCCCGAATGTGCGGCGCGATGCGCCCCTGCTGGCTGGATGGGTCCCGGTCTGGGCAGGCGCCAGCACGTAGCATCCCGTCTCTATCGCGCGGGCCTGCAGCAGCGTGTGCCAATGGGCGGCGCCGGTCACATGGGAAAATGCTGCCGGAACCGTCAACACCTGCGCCCCGGCCTGCGCCAGCGTCCGGTGCAGATGGGGAAAGCGCACATCATAGCAGATGGTCATGCCGATCTTTGCAAACGGTGTCTCGGCCAGCACCGCGCGGGTGCCGGGGCGATAACCATCCGATTCGCGGTAGGTTTCCTCCGGCGTGACCTCCACATCGAACATGTGGATCTTGTCATAGCGGGCGGCGATCCCGCCATCGGGGCCGATCAGGAACTGGCGATTGGCAAAGCGCCCATCCGCATCGTGGGTCTTGATGCCGAGCGAGCCGAGCACCAGCCAGACGCCCAGTTTCGCGGCCTCGTCGCGCAGGGCAGCCAGGGTCGGATCGTCTTCTTCGCGATGCAGGACGGCTTTCTGATGCGCGCGGCTGGTCGAAAGGCAATTGGTGACCTCGGGCGTCAGCACGAAACCGGCGCCCTCGGCCACCGCTGTGGCCATCATGGCGCGCACGCTGTCCAGATTCTCGGCTGGATCATCGCTTGAGGTCATCTGCAACAGGGCTGCGCGCATCAGGTGGGTCTCCGGTTTCAGGCGGACAGCAACTGATCCAGTTTGCCGGCCTGTTCAAGCGCGTAAAGCTCATCACAACCGCCCACATGCGTGTCGCCGATAAAAATCTGCGGCACCGTGCGGCCCCCGTTCGCGCGCTGGATCATTTCAGGTTTGCGTTTCGGGTTCATCATAACGTCGACCTCGGAAAAGGTCACACCCTTCTGGTTCAAAAGCCGTTTTGCGGCGTGGCAAAAGCCGCACAGAGGCGAGGTGTAGATTTCCACCGGTTTCATGCAGGTCTCCAATATATTCGGGTTTTTGCGTTTGTGAGGGATATGGGGCCGCAATGCAATCTTTGCCAGAGGCCCCGACAAAGCGGTCACGCATGCGTGACGCGGGCCAGAACGACGATCCGCACCTCTTCCGCACCAGCGCGCAGGCAGGCATCGGCGCAGGCCGACAGGGTCGCCCCGGAGGTCATAACATCATCCACCAACAAGACGTTGCGACCGCTCAAGGCAGGCGCCTTGCGCGGCGGCACCCCGATCACATCGCCCAACAGCCGGAACCGTTCGGCGCGCGACCGCCCGTCCAATGACGGTGTTCTGCGGTGGCGGCGCAGCAGATCGGGGCAATATTGCAGCCCAGCGCGGCGTGCCAGCGCCCCGGCCAGCACGGCGGACTGATTGTAGCGGCGTTTCAGAAGTCGGCTCCAGTGCAGGGGCACCGGGCAGACCAGCGGACTATCCTGCAGCAGAGGTTCCGCCACCCGCGCCATCCAGACTGCCGCCGGAGCAGCAATATCAAGCCGGTCCCCATGTTTCAGCGCCAGCACCAGCTCGCGCGCCTTACCGCCATAGACAAGCGCGGCACGGCCCTGGCTCCACGGGCGGGGCGTCGCCATGCAATCATCGCATTCGATGCGAAATCCGTCGCTCTCCCCGGGGCAGGGGCACCCCGCAGCCTTCGCAAACCGTGCCGGAAATGAACTCCGTCTCGCGCCAGCAGGGACCGCACAGGCCCGCGTCCTGCCCGACCAGCCCGCCGCAGCCCAGACAGCGCGGCGGATAGATCAGTGAAACAGCGGTTTGAAACTGCGCCAACAGCATTTAAGTAGCCCCCCATGACGCAAAACACACAACACCAGCCACAGCTGTTTGACAGGCAGGCTTTGGCAGCGCATCGGGCCCGGCGGCAGCAAGAGGCCCTGTTCCTGCACCAGATGGCACGGGACGAGGTCGAAGATCGCCTCAGCATGGTTAACAGAACCTTTACCGCCCCTGCGGTGGTGTCTCCTTTTGCGGAGATTTGGGACGGTGCCCTTGGCGGTGCGACCTGCGTGGCGGACGAGGATGTTCTGGATCTGCAGCCCGGCGCCCATGACGTGGTGATCCATGCGATGGGCCTGCACTGGGCCAATGATCCGGTTGGCCAGCTGATCCAGTGCCGCCGCGCACTGAAGGAAGACGGGCTGCTGCTGGCGGTGATGCTGGGCGGGCAGACTTTGCAGGAGCTGCGCGTGGCGCTGGCCGGAGCAGAAACCGAGGTGCTGGGCGGGTTGTCTCCGCGCATCGCCCCGATGGGCGAGGTCCGCGATCTGGGCGCCCTGCTGCAACGGGCCGGGTTCGCCTTGCCGGTGGCCGATGTGGTGCCGCTGACGGCGGAATACCGCGACCTGATGCATCTGATGCGCGAATTGCGGGACATGGGGGAAACCAACGCCCTGACATCCCGCCTGAAACGCCCGGTCCCGCGCCGCCTGTTCCACCGTGCCGAAGAGATCTATCGCCAGCACTTCGAGACCGAGACCGGCCGCCTGCCCGCCAGTTTCGAACTCATCTGCCTGACCGGCTGGTCGCCCTCTGAAAGCCAGCAGAAACCGCTGCGCCCCGGCTCGGCCCAGATGCGGCTAGCGGATGCCCTGAAAGTGCCGGAAACCAAGCTGCCCGACTAGGCCCGCGCCACTGCGGACGATAGGCAAACGCGATGGCAGCACAAATTTGATCCGATTGGTCTTTGACCGCGTATGCCATTACTATTGCGCCGAAACACAAAGCCTCAACCGCACAGGACACATCAATGCTGGATTCGACCTCAACTGCAAAATGCCCTGTTCACGCTCCTGCCGACCACCCCAAGGTGCAGCCGGAAAAGCTGGGCATTCTGCTTGCGAACCTCGGCACCCCGGATGACTACAGCTACTGGCCCATGCGCCGCTATCTGAGCGAATTCCTGTCGGACAAGCGGGTGATCGACAGCCCGTCGTGGAAATGGCAGCCGCTGTTGCAGCTGATCATCCTGACCAAACGTCCGTTCAGTTCGGGCGAGGCCTATAAATCCATCTGGAACCACGACAAGGGCGAAAGCCCGCTGATGACCATCACCAAGGACCAGACCGCCAAGATGGCAAAGGTGATGTCCGACCGGTATGGCGATCAGGTCATGGTCGATTTCTGCATGCGCTATGGCAACCCGTCGACCAAGTCCAAGGTCCGCGAAATGGTCAAGGCGGGCTGCCAGAAGATCCTGTTCGTGCCGCTCTATCCGCAATATGCCGGCGCCACATCGGGCACGGCGAATGACCAGTTCTTCCGCGCTCTGATGGAAGAAACCTGGCAACCTGCCGCCCGCACCATTCCTGCCTATTTCGATGAACCCGCCTATATCGATGCGCTGGCGCGTTCCGTCGAAGAGGCCTATGCCAAGGCCGAGAAACGCCCCGATATTCTGGTCGTATCCTACCACGGCATGCCGAAACGCTATCTGATGCAGGGCGATCCCTACCACTGCCAGTGCCAGAAAACGACGCGCCTTCTGAAGGAACGCCTTGGCTGGGAAGACACCGAGATCACGACGACCTTCCAGTCGGTCTTTGGCCCCGAGGAATGGCTAAAACCCTATACCGTCGACCACGTCGCCACGCTGGCCAAGGAAGGCAAAAAGAACATCGCCGTGATCGCCCCGGCATTCTCTGCCGACTGCATCGAAACGCTGGAAGAGATCAACGAAGAGATCAAGGAAAGCTTCGAAGAGGCGGGCGGCGAGGAATTCCTCTATATCCCCTGCCTCAACGATGATGACGATCACATCGCCGCACTGGCCGGTGTCATCGAACAGAATTTGAAAGGCTGGGTGGACTAACGCCGCGCCCCGGTTCAAATAGGATCCAATATTGGGTTACCGCCGAAGCGGCGGATCGGGGGGTTTTATGACACAGGCGCATTGGGCGGCCGCATTTGCGGCACATTGGGGGATCGAGGCGGAGCTAACCCGCCTTGATGGCGAATACGATCTGAACTTTCTGGCGCTGGCGGCGGATGGCACCGGCTATATCGTCAAGGCCATGCGCCCCGGCTGCGCGCAGGATCTGGTCGATATGCAGGTGCAGGCCCTCGACCATATCGCTAAATCCGCGCCGGATCTGCCCTGCCCGCGTGTGATCCGGGCTAGCAACGGCGCCGCAATGTGCGCGATTGCCGATGAAACCGGCGCCGAACGGCTGGTCTGGGTCATCAACCAGCTGCCCGGGCGCTGCTATGCCAAGGCGGCACCGAAATCCGACAGCCTGATCCACGAGGTTGGCGCGGTGCTCGGCCAGACTGACGCGGCGCTGGCGGATTTTCAGCATCCGGGCCTTGAGCGGGATTTCAAATGGAACCTGATGCAGGCCGGGTGGATTGCCGATGATCTGGATTGCATTGCCGATCCGGCCCGCAGGGCCCTGCTGACCGATATTCATGGCGCCTTTGCCGAACTGGTACCCGACCTTGCCAAGCTGCCGCAGCAGGCAATCCACAATGATGCCAATGATTACAATATCATCGTATCGGGAGAACTCAGCGAACCGCGCCGGGTGTCCGGCCTCATCGACCTTGGCGATATGTGCAACGCGCCGCGCGTCTGCGATCTGGCGATCGCGGCCGCCTATATCGTTTTGGACCATCCCGACCCCGAGGCCGCGCTGGCTGCGCTGGTGTCCGGCTATCATTCCGCCTGCCCACTGACCCCAGCGGAGGTAGACATGATCTGGCCGCTGTTGCGGGCACGGCTTGCGGTCTCAGTGGTGAACTCCACCTTGATGGCCGCAGAGAACCCCGATGATCCTTACGTGACCATCTCGCAGGCGCCTGCTTGGCGGTTCCTCGAAGGCTTTGACCTGAACGCCAAGCTGGTGAACGCCCGCCTGCGCGCCGCCTGCGGTCTGCCGGTGGTGGAGGGCGCCGATCGGGTGCTGGCATGGCTAAATGCAGAACGCGGCAATTTCGCTCCCCTGATGGGCGCGGACCTGAGCGACGTGCCGATGGGGTCGCTCTCGGTCGAAAACGCCACCTGGCCGCAGAACCCGTTCGATATGCCGCTGGAAGAAGCCGCCCGCGTCGGCGAGGAATACGGCACCGGCATCTGGCTGGGCTATTACAACGAACCCCGGCTGATTTATACCGCGCCCGCCTTTCGCAAGGGGCGCTGGAAGGCCAGCAACCGGCGCACCGTGCATCTGGGCGTCGATGGCTTTGCCCCGGCGGGCGCTCCCCTATATGCGCCGCTGGCGGGCGAGGTCTTCATCGTCGAGAACCGCGCGCATCACCTCGACTATGGCGGCACCATCATTCTGCGCCATGAGACACCGGCGGGAGACACCTTCTACACACTTTACGGCCATCTGGATCCGGAGTGCTGCGACCGCCTGAAACCCGGCGACACCGTGGCGCGGGGCGAAGCCTTCTGCCGCTTGGGCGATCCCACCCAGAACGGCGGTTGGGCACCGCATGTGCATTTCCAGCTGGCGATGACCACCGACGGGATCGAGGCCGACTGGCCCGGTGTCGGTGACCCGGACGAGATGTACCTGTGGCACGCAATCTGCCCCAACCCGGCGGCGCTGATGAACCTGCCCGATGACAAGACCGGCTATCAGCCCACCGACAAGGGTGAAGTCCTGAAAGGGCGCCGCGCGCATTTCGGCGGCAATCTCAGCCTCACCTACTCCGATCCGGTGATGCTGCTGCGGGGCTGGAAACACCACCTGTTCGATGAATGGGGCAGGCCCTATCTCGATGCCTATAACAACGTGCCGCACGTGGGCCATGCCCACCCACGCATTCAGGCGGTGGCGGCGGATCAGCTGAAGCGGATGAACTCCAACACCCGCTACCTGCACCCCGCGCAGGTCGCCTTTGCCGAGAAGGTGCTGTCGAAACTGCCAGCCCCGTTCGAGGTCTGTTTCTTCGTCAACTCCGGCACCGAGGCGAACGAGCTGGCCCTGCGGCTGGCCCGCGCCCATACCGGCGCCAAGGGCATAGTGACGCCAGACCACGGCTATCACGGCAACACCACCGGCGTGATCGACATCTCCGCCTACAAATTCAACGCCAAGGGCGGCGTTGGCCAATCGGACTGGGTGGAACTGGTCGAGGTCGCGGACGACTATCGCGGCAGCTTCAAACGCGACGATGCGAACCGAGCGCAGAAATTCGCGAACCTCGTCGATCCTGCGATTGCCAAGCTGAAGGACAAGGGACACGGGCTGGCCGGGTTTATCGCCGAAACCTTCCCCTCGGTCGGGGGGCAAATCATCCCGCCCAAGGGGTACCTGCCAGCGGTCTATGAAAAGGTCCGCGCCGCCGGGGGTATCTGCATTGCCGATGAGGTGCAGACCGGTCTGGGACGGCTCGGGGACTATTACTTCGGCTTTGAACACCAGGGCGCGCTGCCCGATATCGTGGTGATGGGCAAGCCCATCGGTAACGGCCACCCGCTGGGTGTTCTTGTCACCACCCGCGCCATTGCCGACAGTTTCGCCAAGGGGCCGGAGTTCTTCTCGACCTTCGGCGGTTCCACCCTGTCCTGCCGCATCGGCAAGGAGGTGCTGGACATCGTCGATGACGAAGGGCTGCAACAGAACGCCAAGGCCATGGGCGACCAGCTGATGGCAGGACTGCGGCAGCTTGAGGCGAAACATGCCTGCGTCGGTGATGTGCGCGGCATGGGGCTGTTTCTGGGGCTGGAGCTGATCAACGCAGATGGCAGCGAGGCGACCGGGATCTGTTCATACGTCAAGAACCGCATGCGCGATCACCGCATCCTGATCGGCAGCGAAGGACCCAAGGACAACATCCTGAAGATTCGTCCGCCGCTGACCATCGACAGCGATGACGTGGAGATGATCGTGCAGACGCTCGAACTTATTCTGGATGAGGTCGCCGCCCTCTGAGGGCGGCCCCACCGGACACTCTGTTTCCGGCCAGCAGGCAATAAAAAAGGCGGTGGAAAACCACCGCCTTTTTAAATCTTGCAAGAAGCAATTAGTTGCTTGCGACAGCTGCGCCAACCAGGACCAGCAGCAGCAGCGGCAGCAGGATGCCGGAAGACGAGCTTTCGGCCTGCTCAACGATTACAGGTGCTTCGATAACGGGCTCTGCCAGGTTGCCGGCAGAAGCGGTGGAAGCGGCGGCAGTCAGAGCAGCTGCGATAACGAGTTTTTTCATGTTAACCTCCAGAATTCGCGTCGGACACAACAATGGCCTACGCACCCAAGACTTATCTCGTATTTTTTTCTAACCAAGTAACCCTCGGGAATGCAAATGCTTGTTTAAAAGGGCAGCCTTGCGCGTGCGGCAATGTCGTCAAATTAGCAACACTTGCGTGCCCACCTTGGTCAGCTGAAACAGCTGCGCGATGTGCTCGTTATAAAGCCCGATGCAGCCGTTCGACGATTTCCGCCCAATTTTGCGCGTATCGTGGGTCCCATGGATGCGGTAGAACTTCCAGCTGAGATACAAAGCATGTGATCCCAATGGGTTATCCGGTCCTGGCGGGATGTATTTTGGCCATTCAGGGTTCCGTTTCAGCATGTTCGGCGTCGGCGACCAGCTGGGGCCATCAACCTTGCGGATGACTGAAGTCCGACCCCGGCGGGTCAGATCATCGGACAAGGGCACCGAAGAGGGGAACAATTTGTAGACCGATTCATCCTCTGACCAGTAATGCAGCGCCCGGCTGTCGATATCGACGAGAATCGCTCCTTTGCGCAGATTATCGAAATAGGGCCTCCAGTTTTTGGCGCGGAAGGCCGAGATATTGCGTTTGACCGGCGGTTCCGGCTCTGGCGGCGGGCGCAGGGGATCATAGGCAACATCCTCGTCCTGCGCGACACCTTCGGCGAGGGCCGGAGAGGACAGCAGCGCCGCCGACCCTGCCAGAAATTGGCGCCGGGACGGTTTATCAAACAGACTGTGGGTCATGGTCTTTCCCTGCAGGTAAACATCAAAATACTGGCGGTATATTATGGCTCTTAAGCCTCAGTCGCAAATCAAACCGCCGATTAAGGGTCCCGAATGGCCGACGCAGGTTTGCACCTGCGCCTCAGGAAGGCTAAGTGCAGGAACAATGAAACTGAGCGAGATGCATGATGACGCGTGTTTTCCTGATCCTGGCTGCTGCCTTCGTTACCCTTGCTGCGGCCTGCACTCCGGTCCCTCAGACGGGTGAGGGCGGCGGAACAGTCTACAGGATCCGCAATGCCGACAAAGTACAGATCCGTATGCTCGATTCGGTTAATGCGCTGCGCCAGGCGGCCTCTGCCCCGCAGGTCCAGCTGAATGCCCAGCTGAACGCCGCTGCCGCCACCCATTCGCGTGACATGTCGGTTCAGAACCGTCCATGGCACTTCGGCTCAGACGGGTCCTCGCCGCTGGATCGCGTCGCCCGCACTGGCTACCCCGGCTCCATGCTGGGCGAGGCGATTTCAGAAACCTACGAGAACGAGCTTCAGACCCTGACCGCCTGGATGGAAGACCGCGGTACCCGCGCGGTGATTCTGGATCCCAAGGCCACCAACATGGGCTTTTCCTGGTACCAGGAACCCAACGGTAAGATCTGGTGGACGCTGGTGATGGGCAACTAAAAGCCCGTTCACCGGGCAGCTCTGCCCCGGCTATAGGGACAGGCTGCGGATTTTCGACGCCCTCAGGGGCGCAGGGAAATCAGGGTGCCGGTCTGAACCATGGCGTAGACCTCTTCGATCTCGTGGTTCTTGACGGCGATACAGCCTGCTGTCCAATCCTTGACCCGCGCCGCACGCTTGCGGTCCTTGTGGTCATTCGGCTCTCCGTGAATGAAGATCTCTCCACCCGGCTTTTTCCCCAGGGATTGAGCATGGGCGACATCCGCCGAGTTGGGATAAGAAATGCCCACCGACAGGTGAAAACTGCTGTTCGGGTTGCGACGGTCGATCAGATAGGTGCCTTCCGGCGTCTTACCGTCGCCTTCGACACGCTTGGCCCCGTCCGGCGCAAAGCCAAGATCGACCTCATATTCGCGCAACACATCCTCGTTGTTGAGAAGATACATTTTACGCGCGCCCTTGTTGACCACGATCGAGGTCACCTCGGGGCCTGAATAGCTTTTGAACTTGCTCTCAGCCTGGCTGCACCCTGCAACCATCGCACAAGAAACCGCTCCGAGCCCGAATAACCGCCTGTCCATTTTTGAACCTGTTTTTATTGACTGCCTAGAGCGCAGAATACCCGAAAATTTCCGAACTCGAAATCACTTCTTTGTCTGCTGATCCGCGGCCGTACTGTCGGAAAGGCGCCGTTCGATGGCCTCCAGCCGCGCCAGAACTTCGTCGCGGTAGGCGCCAGTGCGCTGGTCGTCTTCTTCGGAATGGGCATCCTGCATGGAGTTCACAATCAGACCCACCAGAAGGTTCACCACGGCAAAGGTCGTGACCATGATAAACGGCACGAAGAAGGCCCAGGCATAGGGGTAGACCTCCATCACCGGGCGCACGATTCCCATCGACCAGCTTTCCAGCGTCATGATCTGGAACAGGGAATAGGCGCTGAGGCCAAGATCACCGAACCATTCTGGGAAACTATGACCGAACAGTTTGGTCGCCATCACCGCGCCAATATAGAAAATGATCGCCATCAGCAGGAACACCGAGCCCATCCCCGGCAGCGCGGTAATGAAACCCTCCACCACGCGACGCAGGCGGGGGGCTACCGAGATGACCCGCAAAACCCGCAGGATCCTGAGCGCCCGCAGCACCGACAGCCCCTGTGCCCCCGGCACCAGCGCGATACCGACGATGACGAAATCAAAAACGTTCCAGCCGCTGACAAAGAACCGCAGCCGCGCCACCAAAAGCTTGGCCAAAATCTCGGCAACGAAAATGGACAGGCACAGGTAGTCGATGAAATGGATGATCGGACCGATCCGCTCCATGATCCCGGCCGAGGTCTCCATCCCCAGCGTGACGGCATTGATCAGGATGACCGTCGTCACGAACCGGCTGAACCGGTGACTGTCCAGGATCTTGCGAAGGGTCTGCATCACGCTCATCAATCCAGTCTGTTGGGTGCCTGTCAGCTGTCCAGCGTGAAACTGGCAGCCAGTTCGGTATGGGCGGACCAGCGGAACTGGTCAACCACCTGGACCCAGTTCAGACGATAGCCCGCAGCGACCAGCGTCTTTGCGTCGCGGGCAAAGGTCACCGGGTTGCAGGAAACATAGGCAATGACCGGCGTGCGGGCCTGTGCCAACTGGGCAATCTGCGCCTCACCACCCGCGCGGGGCGGGTCGATGACCGCAGCATCGAAATGGGCGCCAAAGGGGTTCAGATCCTCAGGCAGCAACGGATTGCGGAACAGATCGCGGACTTCGGAGGTGATCTTTTTCAGCCCCTGCGCCCGGCGCCAACCCGCATCCAGCGCGACAATCATGTCCCGCTCGCCCTCGACTGCGTGAACTTCGGCATCCTGCGCTAGCGGCAGGGCGAAAGTGCCGCATCCCGCAAAAAGGTCGACAAGGCGTTTGGCGCCTTTGGTGATTTCCTGAACGGCGGACAGCAGCGCCGCCTCGCCATCTTTGGTGGCTTGCAGAAACGATCCCGGCGGCGGGCAGACGCGGGCGGGACCAAAAGCCTGCACCGGGGGCTGCTCCATCAGCACCTGCTCATCCCCCCAGGTCAGTCGGGCCACGCCGTTCTGACCAGCAATGCGCGCCAATTCCAGCCGCAGGGAGCCATCCAGGGGCTTGCCCTCGCGCACCATCACGTCCAGCCCGACCTCGGATGTGGTCAGCGTGACAGAAAGGGGCGCCTTGCGGCTGGCCCCGGCCATGGCGAGTTCCTCGGCCAATGGAATGGCCCGGATCAACGCCGGATCCAGCAGCTGGCAATCCGGAATCGGGGTGATCACATCCGATGCACGCCCGTGAAACCCGGCCATCGCGCCCTTCTTGGTGCGGCGCACGGTCAGGGTGGCGCGGCGGCGGCTGCGCGACGGCGAGGTATGGATGGGGCGGAATTCGGTCTCAAGCCCCTGCGCCCGCAGCGCGGTTTTCACCACCTCGACCTTCCAATCGGCGACAAAGGCATCGCTAGCGTGCTGCAACTGGCAGCCACCACAGGATTTATAGTGTCGGCACGGCGCCTGCACGCGGGTTTCGGAGGGCGTTTCGATCCGCACTTCGGTCAGCTGGCTGCCGCTGACTATGCCGCTGACCACCTCTCCCGGCAGGGTGCGGGGGGCGAACAAGGGGCCTTCGGCGACCCCGTCGCCCTGTTGGCCAAGACGGGTGATCGTAGCTGTGGTTCTGGCTGCATCTGTCATGCAGCGTAGATAGCCTGCGCAGACCCGGCGCAAAAGAGCCAAACGGCACGGGGCAGACAAACCCTCTTGCGCCGGTTGCTATTCGGCAGCTTCGGTCGAGTCTTCGTCGGTGCAGATAAATCCGCCGGACTGACGTGCCCAGAACTGCGCATAACGCCCGCCCTGCGCCAAAAGATCCTCGTGGCTGCCCACCTCAACCATCTGGCCCTGATCCATCACGATGATCCGATCCATTTCGCTGAGCGTGGACAGGCGGTGGGCGATGGCCAGAACCGTCTTGCCCTCCATCACCCGTTCCAACGCTGTCTGGATCGAGGCTTCGACCTCGGAATCCAGCGCCGAGGTTGCCTCGTCCAGAACCAAGATAGGCGCATCCTTCAGGATCGCGCGGGCCAGGGCGATCCGCTGACGCTGACCGCCGGACAGTTTGACGCCACGCTCGCCCAGATGCGCCTCATAGCCCTCGCGCCCCTGACCGTCCGCAAGATCCTGAATGAACTCATGCGCCTCGGCCTTCTGTGCGGCGGCGATCAGCTCTGCCTCGCTGGCATCGGGGCGGCCATACAGGATATTGTCGCGGGCGGAGCGATTGAACATGGCAGTTTCCTGCGTGACCATGCCGATCTGCCGCCGCAGGCTGTCCTGTGTGACGCCAGTGATGTCCTGCCCATCGATCAGAACGCGCCCCTCTTCGGCATCGTAAAGCCGCAAGAGCAGCGACACCAATGTCGACTTCCCGGCGCCTGAAGCCCCGACAATGCCCAGTTTCTCCCCCGGTTTGATGGTCAGGTCGATGCTGCGCACGCCGCCGATATTGCGGCCATAGGAGAAACTGACGTTATCGAAATGCACCTGTCCCTCGCGCACCACCAGATCGAAGGCATCTTCGGAATCGGTGATGCGGTCGAACCGGGCCAGCGTCTTGATCCCGTTTTCCACCTCACCCACGTTGGCGTAGATCCCCATCAGCGCAAAGCTGAGCCAGCCGGTCATCTGTGCCAGCCGGATCGCGATGGTGCCCGCCGCCACGATATCGCCTTCGCTGGCCTTTCCGCCCTGCCACAGGAGCAACGATGCACCGATCATCATCACCGGAAGAACACCGGCGCAGCCCATCAGGCAGAAGCGGAAGCTCGCTGACAGGGTGCCAAGATGCAGCCTAGCATCGCGGTAGCCCGCCATGGCATCCTTGGCGCTTTCTTCCTCGTTACCAGCATGGGCGAAAAGCTTCACCGTCTTGATATTGGTGATCGTGTCGACCACCTGCCCCGACACCATGGCCCGCGCCCCGGCCATCTTACCCGAGCGTTCGCGGACGCGCGGTAGGAACCAGCGGATCAGGCTGAAATAGCCGATGAGCCAGATCGCAAACAGCCCGGTGATCCGCCAATCGATCGACCCCAAAAGGGCAAAGGTACTGATCAGCGCCGCAAGGCCAAAGATCACCACATTGATCCCCTCGACCGCGACCTGCGTCATGGCATTGGCGGTCTGCATCTGCTTTTGCGCAATGCGCCCCGCAAAATCATCGTCGAAATAGCTGACCGACTGGCCCAAAACCCAAGTGTTGATCCGCGACAGGATCAGCGGCGAAATGAAAGGCTGCACCAGCACCGCATTGGCAAAGGCGCCGAGCCCCAGAATTGCGGGGCGAAACAGCAGGAAGAAGGCCGCAAAGGCCACCACCACCAGCATATGTTCGGCAAAGAAGGCCTGCGGCCCGGCATCAACCGCCGTGTCGATGATGAATCCCAGAAGAAAAGCGTTGAGCGTATCCATACCGCCGGCCATCACCGACAGGATCGTGAACAGCCCCAATACCGGCCAGGCCCCCGCCAGCGCCCAGCGCGCAAAGGCCACAAGCGTTTCCGGCGGCGGCCCTGCGGCAGGCCGGAACGGATTGAGACGCCGGTCGAGAAAGGATTTCAGCATTGTTCTTCTGCCTCTGCGTTCAGAAAGCCACCCGATTGGCGTGCCCAGAATTGTGCATATAGGCCGCCCTGCTGCAAAAGCGCGTCATGGCTGCCTTGTTCTGCAATCCGTCCCTGATCCAGCACCAGAATGCGGTCCATGTGGGCGATGGTGGACAGGCGGTGGGCGATGGCAATCACCGTCTTGCCCTCCATCATGCCATAAAGGGTCTCCTGAATGGCGGCCTCGACCTCGGAATCGAGCGCCGAGGTTGCCTCGTCCAGTAACAGAATCGGTGCGTCCTTGAGAATGACCCGCGCCAGGGTGATCCGCTGACGCTGCCCGCCAGAGAGTTTCACGCCGCGCTCGCCCACATGGGCGTCATATCCTGTGCGCCCCTGCGGGTCCTCCAGATCCAGAATGAACTCCTGCACCTGGGCTTGCCGGGCGGCGGCGAGCATCTCTTCCTCACTGGCATCCGGGCGGCCATAGAGCAGATTGTCCCGCACCGACCGATGCAGCAGCGCGCTGTCCTGCTGCACCATGCCGATATTCTGGCGCAGGCTGTCTTGCGTCACCTGCCGGATGTCCTGCCCGTCGATCAGAATTTGCCCCCGGTCCGGATCGTAGAACCGAAGCAAAAGCTTCACGAGCGTCGATTTGCCCGCACCAGAGCGCCCGATCAGGCCGATCTTCTCACCCGGTTTGATGGTCAGGCTGATGCTGTCCAGCCCGCCTGCCTCGCGGCCATAATGGTGCGACAGATCCCGCAGCTCGATCTCTCCCGCGCTCAGTTGCAAAGGCTGCGCTTCAGGCTGATCGACCAGCGTGATCGGCTGGGCAATCGTACGCATCCCCTCGGCCACCACGCCCAGCTGGCGGAAAAACGATGTCAGCGCCCACATGATCCAGCCGGTCATCGCGTTGAGCCGCAGCGTCAGCGCGGTTGCTGCCGCCACCACCCCGACCGAAGCCGCGCCCTGCATCCACAACAGGAAGGCCCAGCCGACGACGCCAACGATCAGCAGCCCGTTCAGCATGACCAGAACCCCATCCATGACGGTGAAGATCCGCATCTCTTCCTGAAAGGTCGTGCGCGCGTCCTCGATCGCCTCTTTGGCATAGGAAAGCTCACGATCGTCATGGGCGAACATCTTGACCGAATGGATGTTGGAATAGCTGTCCACCACCCGCCCCGTCACGGTGGACCGCGCATCGGAGGCCGCTTCGCTGGCCGGGCCCACGCGCCGCACGGTCCAGCGCACCAGCAGCGCATAAAGCGCGAACCAGATCGCCAGCGGCAGCATCAGCCGCGCGTCGGCGGCAAAAAGCAGCACCGCAGCCCCCACCAGATAAGCCAGTGAAAAGGTGATGGCGTCAAAGACCTGAAACACCACCTCTCCGGCGGCCGGGGGTGTCTGCATGATCCGGTTGGCAATGCGGCCGGCAAAATCGTTTTCGAACCAGCTGACCGATTGGCGCAGCACATGCCGATGTGCCCGCCAGCGGATGAGCGTGCCGAAATTGGGCAGGATCGCATTGTTCAGCAGCAGCACATCCACCAGCTGCAGGGCGGGCCGCAGGAACAGGATCAAAAGGGCGACGACGATCAGCTCGGTGCCGTGATCCTGCCAGACCTGAGCAGGCGTGCCGCCCAGCAGATCCACCACCCGGCCCATGTAATAGATCAGGCCGATCTCGATGGCGGCCACCACCACCGACATCATCGCCGTCAGCACAAAGACGCGTTTGAAGGGCTGGGCATAGTCGCGCAGAAACGGCCAGAGCCGCGTCGGAGGCACGTCTTTTTCGGGGTAGTCACAATAGGGATCAATGAGGTTTTCAAAGAAACGAAACATGGGCGGGTGCTCCAATCACTTGAGCAAATTATGGAATGCGGACATGCGTCAGATGGGTGCCGTCAAGGCCCCCTGACAAACGGGTGGTATCGGCGTTAGCTGTACCAGATCCCGTAATACATGAGCATTCCTCCCGGTGCCTGTCGTTCATGACAGCCCAATGGATAGACACCCAACCCGCTTTTGTCACCCCGTTTTGTCTCAGCTTGCGACTTCGCGGAGGTTCAGCCGTTCAGGCGCGCCAGCAATGCCGCGCGATCCAGGGAAAACCCCGAAGCGATCCAATCCGATTCCAGCTGTTTCAGCGCCGCGCCCAGCGCCGCACCACTAAGGTCTGGCATCAGGTCCCGCGCCGCCACCGGGCAGGTCTGGGCGCTGCCATGAGTTGCTGCCGCAAGCGCGTCCGGCGCCAGGGGTTGCTCGAGCAGTGCTGCCCGCAGGAGCAGCGCATCGCGCCCCTGATCCGCGCCCAGCCGATACCCCAGCTCACCCGCGCCCAGGGTGCCGGTTGCAGCCTCATAAAGGCGTTCCAGCCTGCGCGCCTGATCCTTGCTGAGCCGGAGCGATTCTTGCAGGTCTGCGCCGCCACTGATCGCAGCCAGCCGCCGGATCGGATCGGCAGAAAGCCCGGCCTCGCCCTCAAGATGGACAAGCGGCGCCAGAGCGCGATCATCCGCCCCCGGCAGGATCTGTCCCAGAACCCCGGTCTGGCGCATCACCGCCACCTCAGGCGCCGGATCCGGCGCGCCGAGCAGCTTCAGCAGTTCGGCCCCCACCCGTTCGCGCGACAATTTTCCCAGCCCGTCGAGGTTAGCCGCAATCGCAGCAAGCGCATCGGGGTCAAAGCCTGCAGCCTGATCGCCATACCAGGCATGGAATCGGAAATAGCGTAGCGAGCGCAGGTAATCCTCGCAGATGCGGTGGTCTGCTGTGCCGATAAACCGGATGCGCCGGGCCTGAAGGTCGGGCATCCCGCCCAAAGGATCGACAATGCTGCCGTCTGGGCGCGCATAAAGCGCGTTCACGGTAAAATCCCGGCGCGCGGCGTCCTCGGCGATATCGGTGGAAAAGGCAACGACGGCGCGGCGGCCATCGGTGTCCACATCCTTGCGAAAGGTGGTGATCTCATGCGGGATACCGCCCTTGATCAGCGTCACGGTGCCATGGTCGATGCCGGTCGGAACGGCGCGGATCCCGGCCTGTTCGGCCAGCGCCAGCACGGTGTCCGGCGGCACATCCGTGGCGATATCAAGATCCGAGACTGGCACCCCCAGCAGCGCATTGCGCACGCATCCGCCCACGAACAGCGCCTGCGCGCCCGCCTCTGTCAGCGCGGCGCAGACGGCTTGCGTCTCGGGCGCATGCAGCCAGGGTTGGTCGATCCGCATCAGCTCTGCATCCGGTCTGCAAACTGGCGCAGCATCCGTGCGGTGGCCCCCCAGATGTAATAGGGACCATAGGGCACAGTGTAATACCGCCGCCGCGTACCCCGCCAGCGGCGCGATTCGATGATGTAATTGGCCGGATCCAGAACATGAGAAAGCGGCACCGAGAAGACCTCGGCCACCTCGCCCGCCTCAGGGCGGACGTCAAACTCTGACCTCAGCAGTGCCACCACCGGCGTGACGGTGAAACTGGTGACCGTTTCATGGGTCGGCAGCGCGCCCAGAACCTCGGGCAGATCCTGCGGCAGACCGATCTCCTCACAGGCTTCGCGCAGGGCAGTATGAGTGACATCCCTATCGCCCTCGTCCACCTTGCCGCCCGGAAAGGCGATCTGCCCCGGGTGGTGTTTGAGCGCAGAAGACCGTTTTGTCAGGATGACCCGCGGGGCACCTGAGGCCAACGAGATCGGCACCAGAACGCCGGCCGGGCGCAGCTTGCGCGCCTGCGGCAGAGACATCTCCGGATTGAGGTCAAAATCCGAGGACCCCGCATCCGGGCCGCTTTGCACGGCCATGGAAAGGCGCTGTTTCAGGTCCTCGGGAGTGTCATACATATTGTCGGTCGCTCAGCTCGCTTTGATCAGGACGGCGGGTTTTCGGCCTCAAAGCCCAGCGTCTTCGGGTCCAGATCATAATGGGCGCCGCAGAACTGGCAATCGGCGGTCACCCGGCCGTCCTCTGTGGTCATCGTCTCCAGATCCTTGGCCGAGTAGATCGACAGGCTGTTGCGCACCCGCTCTTCCGAGCAGGTACAGCCAAACTGCACCGCCTGCGCATCATAGACGCGCGGCTGTTCCTCGTGGAACAGTCGGACCAGAAGATCGGTCGGCGAGACCGTTGGGCCGATCAGTTCCAGATCCTCAACCGTGGCCAGCAGCATATTGACCCGGTTCCAGTTTTCCGCGGTCTCTTCCGGGATCAGATCCGCCGCATTGAGGATATCCCCGGTGCCCTGCAGTTCTGCCGCAAAGGGCGACGCCTTGGGCATGTGTTGCAGCATCATGCCACCCGCGCGCCAGCGTTCGGAGACGCCCGGTTCGGAAGATTTCCCAAAGCTGAGGCTGAACCGCGTGGGCAGCTGCTCGGACTGGGCGAAATAGGCCTCGGCGCAGGCCGAAAGCGAGCCGCCCGCCAGCGGTGTGATCCCCTGATAGGGCTGCATATCGTGGCCCTGGTCGATCATGATGGCAAAATACCCCTCGCCCACCTGATCAAAGGGCAGGCCGGGCTCCAGCCGGGAGGGATCATAGCTGGCATAGGCGCGGATCCGGGCCGGATCGCCCTCTTTCTCTGGTGCGTAGTAATCGGTGGCGATCATCCGCACGGCGGCGCCCTTGGACTGCACCTGCAGCGACAGTTTCCAGCGCAGTTTGATGGTCTGGCCGATCAGAGCGGTCAGCAGGGCCATTTCGGCCACCAGCGCCTCCACCTGGGGCGGATAGTCGTGCTGTTTCAGAATACCATCCAGAACGCCGTCAAGACGCGCGACGCGGCCGCGCATGTCCGAGGCATCAAGCTGGAAGGGCAGGACCGTATCGTCCCACGCGATTTTCGAACCAAGTGTCATGGGGTTTCCTTACACGCCGGAGGTTGGCATATCGAGCCTATATAGGGTTTTGCCATTCGGAGTGAAGGGGGCGCATGTGATCAGACGTTTTGGAAAGCCGCCCGAAGCGGGGCGAAGCTACAGGCTGCGGCCCGGAATCTATGCGCTGCTTCCGCGCGACGGGCAATTGCTGCTGACCTGCCAGATGGATCCGGGGCCGGACATCCAGCTGCCCGGAGGCGGCATTGACCCCGGCGAATCGCCCCTGCCCGCGCTGCATCGGGAGGTTTATGAGGAAACCGGATGGAGTATCGCCGCGCCACGTCGCCTTGGTGCGTTCCGGCGGTTCGTCTTCATGCCGGAATACGATCTCTGGGCGGAGAAACTCTGCCATATCTATATGGCCCGGCCCCTGCGCCGCTTGGGCCCTCCGCTGGAGCCCGGCCACGAGGCGCTGTGGATGCCCGCTGATGAAGCCGTAACGCACCTCGGCAACCCCGGGGATCGCCATTTTGCCGCCCGGTTCTGCCCGTAGGGAAAATGGGGACCGTCCACCACACAACATAGCCCCGGGGGCACTCCCGCGCGTGACTTGAACGGCCCACTGGGCCTTCGGTCCCCCTTGGGCATGGCAGCGCGCAAGCGCGCTGCGGTGGGATTCCATAGGGTTGGTTGTGTTTATGAGTGGCGTTAGAAGCATGACCGCTGCACGCCCTGGCGTGCAGCCCGGCCCAACAAGAGCCGATGATCGTTGATCATCAGGCGATTGGCGGGAGAGCCCTGCCGAGGCGATGCCGGTGCAGGGATGCGGTCCGGATTACGGTCCTTCGTATTCGAACAGGGTGGCGGAAACGTCATCCTCCAGCCCGTGCTCTGGCGATAGGATCTGGGTCAGGTTCCAGTAGAGATCGTCCAGGAATTCCTTGCCGGACTGGCTGCTGTCGCATTTGCGGATCAGTTCGAGCAGCCCCTCGGCCTCCAGCATCTCACCGGATTCCAGGCGCGCTTCGGTAAAACCATCGGAGTAGAGCAGCAGCCGGTCGCCCTTTTCCATCACCAGCTCTTCCTGGCTGTAGCCGATATCCGGCACCAGACCGACGGGGACCCCGCCTTTGCCGATGAATTCAGCGGTTCCGTCCTTGCGCAGCAGCAAGGGGTGCGGATGCCCGGCCTGCACCATCTTCAGTACGCCACTGCGCAGATCGACTATGCAATAGGCCATGGTGAAGTATTCTTCGATGCCGGTATCCGCGATCAGGCGGGCGTTCAGCATGCTGGCCACCTCTTCCGGCTGCCGCAGCGCATAGAATCGGTTGAACCGCTTTTCCATGCCGACGTTCTGGTCGAAATAGGTCGAAGACAGGTAGCCACCCAGTCGTGCGGTCATCATCGCCGAGGTGATACCGTGGCCCGATACATCGATGGAATAGAAGCCGATTCGGTTGACGCCCGGACAAAACATGCCCACCAAATCGCCACCGATATGGCCACAAGGCTTCAAAAGCAGGCTGACGGTCGAGGAGCCAAACGACTTGGACAGCTCCGGCACCAGTGATTCCTGAATCTTGCGCGCCTGAATCAGATCTTTGTCGATCGCATCATAAACCCGCTGCAGCTCACCCAGGGTTTCCGAGACGATCCGGTTCTTCTCGGACAGCTCACGCTGCATCCGCAGGATCCGTTCTCCGGCCGAAATCCGCGCCCGCAGCTCATCCGAGCTGACCGGTTTGGTGAGGAAATCATCAGCCCCTGCATCCAGGCCTTCGGCGACTTCGTTCTTTTCGCTCTTGGAGGTTAGAAGAATAAAATAGCTATATTTATCAGTGCCCTGAGCCCGGAATTCACGGCAGAACTCGATACCGTTCATGCCAGGCATCATCCAGTCACTGAGGATAAGATCCGGCGGATCGTTCCGGCAGATTTCCATCGCCTGTTCGCCGCCCTCGGCTTCCAGAACGTCAAAACCCCATTTCTTCAGAGACGCGACAAGAATCCGGCGCTGCAGCCGACTATCATCGACAACCAGCACACGGTTGATCGATCCGCTCATAGCGTCTTCCTCATGGTCCACGGGACTGTCTGGCAGCAACTAACGACACCTCAATACACTAGCAAGGAATTTGCCCACAATAGCGGGCATTATCCAGCCAGTTCTTTAACAGGTTATGAAGCGGAAAGATTGAACTCACCACCTGCTTTCACTTTAAATTTACCCGTGGGACGTTATGAAATACTTACCGGGAAACAAGAAGCAGGACTTGGATTATGATTAACTGGCCTCGCGTCAAGGAACTTCGCCAGGAAGTAGGGGAAGAGGACTTCGATGAGGTTGTGGAGCTCTTCCTGGAGGAGGTAGAGGGCGTCATCAGCAAACTTCGCACTGGAGATCGCGGCGCCTTGGAGCAAGACCTTCATTTCCTCAAAGGCAGCGCAATGAATCTGGGTTTTGATGCCTTCTCTGACCTCTGTCTTGCCGGGGAGCGCCAGTCGGCAAGCGGCGCCGCCGGATCGGTCGATCTGGACGCGGTGATCTCTGCCTATGAGAATTCCAAGACGCAGTTTCTGGCAGAACTGCCCAACCTGAGTTGATCGACTGCCGGCCTCAGCTACCGGTCTGAGCGTACCCCCTCTGCCTGAGAAGAACCTTTCAGATCAGAAACTGCGCCAGCGTTTCGTCATTGGTGATATCGGTATAGGTCATGCCTGCCTCATCAAGGCGGGCAAAAAGCGCGGCAAAATTCTCCGGGCGCTTGGTTTCGATCCCGATCAGAACCGAGCCAAAGTTGCGCGCCGACTTCTTCAGGTACTCAAACCGCGCAATATCATCCTCGGGGCCAAGGATGTTGAGGAACTCCTTCAGCGCGCCGGGCCGTTGCGGCAGACGCAGCAGGAAGTATTTCTTGATGCCCGAATAGCGCAGGGCACGTTCCTTGACCTCTGGCAGACGTTCGAAATCGAAATTCCCGCCCGAGGTGACACACACGACGCTTTTACCGCGAATCCAGGAGCGCACATCGTTCAGCGCCTCGACCGACAGCGCGCCAGCGGGTTCCAGCACGATGCCTTCGACATTCAGCATCTCGATGATGGTGGTGCAGATCCGGTCTTCGGAAATGGCGATCACATCCGGCAGCGGGATGTGTTTCAGAAGGTCAAAGGGCTGCGCGCCGATGGTGCCCACCGCGGCGCCATCGACAAAGGTATCAACCTTGTCCAGCGCCACCGGATGCCCTGCCGTCAGCGCCGCGCGCAGGCAGGCCCCGCCTGTGGGTTCGGCAAAGAGGCAATGCACCGCATCGCCAAAAAAGGTCGCAACACCCGAGGACATGCCACCCCCGCCCACCGGCAAAATCACATGGTCGGGGATCCCGCCAAGCTGCTCTTCGATTTCCACCGCGATCGAGGCCTGACCTTCGATCACATCGCTGTCGTCAAAGGGCGACAGGAAATGCCCACCCTCCCGCGCGCACCACTCTTGTGCAGCAGACAGCGTGTCGTCGAAATAGTCGCCGATCAGGTGCACCTCGATATTGTCACCGCCGAACATGCGGGTCTTCTGGATCTTTTGCTGCGGCGTTGTCACCGGCATGAAGATCACCCCGCGCTTGCCCAGATGCTTGCACATGAAGGCGACGCCCTGCGCGTGATTGCCGGCCGAGGCGCAGACAAAGAGATCCTGATCGGGCTGCTTGCGCATGGCGTTAAGCGCGCCGCGAATCTTGTAGGAGCGGACCGGGCTCAGATCCTCACGCTTGAGGTAGATATCCGCCCCGAACCGTTCGGAAAGGTGAACATTGCGCTGCAAAGGCGTTGCGGGAAACACCTCGCGCATGGCCGCCTCGGCGGCGCGGGCGGCATCTTTGAACCGGGTCTGAAAATCGCTCATACCCTTTCAGTGGCGCAAGCCCGCCCCCAAGGCAAGGGGCAGGCGCAAAGCATGCAAAAGAATACCGGTGAGCGGGTCGTCGTCAGATCGGGCGACCCTGCACGTAATGGCCATAAAGGGTGGTCAGGATACTCACATTAACCAGCGTCATCACCAACGCCGCGCCAAGCGAGAAGATGAAGCCAAGCGGCGCAAAGACCATCATCGAGGCCCCGACGATGAACTGCAGCAACAACTGCACGAGGATCAGAACCACGAACAGCATGATCGCCGTTCCCGCCGTCCCGCGCGTCGCCTGCAGAGACTGGCTCATGCTGAGCCGTTCACCGATGGCCGCCGCCGGCAACATGGGCAACAGCCGGAACAGAAAAACGCCCACAAAAACAAAGGCCGCAATGGCCAGGATCATCGCGATAACGGGCGGAAAGACCGCAGCAGACATCATCACGACCATTCCGATGACAACAGCGGAAACAAGCCCCATCACAAGCGCAAGGATCAGAGACACACCGATGTAGGCCAGGATGCGCCCGCCACGAAAAGGCGGGATCCAGCCTTGGGGATATTCCTCAAGCAACACGAAACGGTGCCAGTTCACAAACACCCAGAGCTCCAGGATGATGAAAACCACGGCAGCCAGAAACAGCGGACCGGCAAGGGCAGGATCCACGGTCGGAACGCCGTTTGCGTCCATATGCATGGCTTCTGACATCAGCCCACCAAGGAAGGCCACAAACAGCACAACTCCTATCAAAACGGGCACAAGAGCGATGCGGAGGGCGTCGCGCCAGTTGCGCAGCACCATGTTGAGGGAATGCGAAAATATCTTCCAACTGATCACGGGAAATGTCTCCTGAAAAACAACTTTCCTTTCTTCTTGCACGTATTGCGCGCAGCAAGACAAGGAAAACCCGGCGAACCTTGCCCTTCTCCGCAAAACCCGCTACCCCGCAAACGTTCTGATCAAGAGGAAAACCCATGTCCGCGCCCAAAAAAGTTGTGCTGGCCTACTCTGGCGGCCTTGATACGTCGATCATCCTGAAATGGCTGCAGACCGAATATGGCTGCGAGGTGGTGACCTTTACCGCCGATCTGGGCCAGGGCGAAGAGCTGGAGCCCGCCCGCAAGAAGGCCGAGATGCTGGGCATCAAGCCGGAAAACATCTACATTGAAGACGTCCGCGAAGAGTTCGTGAAAGACTTTGTCTTCCCGATGTTCCGTGGCAACGCCCTGTACGAAGGCGAGTACCTGCTGGGCACCTCGATTGCGCGTCCGCTGATCTCCAAGCGTCTGGTTGAAATCGCCGCTGAAACCGGCGCCGATGCCGTGGCCCACGGCGCCACCGGCAAGGGCAACGACCAGGTGCGTTTCGAACTGGCCGCCTATGCGCTGAACCCCGACATCAAGGTGATCGCCCCCTGGCGGGAATGGGACCTGACCTCGCGCACGCGCCTCTTGGAATTCGCCGAAAAGAACCAGATCCCGATCGCCAAGGACAAGCGCGGCGAAGCGCCCTTCTCGGTCGATGCGAACCTGCTGCACACCTCTTCCGAGGGCAAAGTGCTGGAAGATCCCGCCGAACAGGCCCCCGATTACGTCTACCAGCGCACCGTGAACCCCGAGGATGCACCGGATACGCCGGAAATCATCACCATCGGTTTCGAGCAGGGCGATGCGGTTTCGATCAACGGCGAGGCGATGAGCCCGGCCACCATCCTGACCGCGCTGAACGAATATGGCCGCAAGCATGGCATTGGCCGTCTGGATTTTGTGGAAAACCGCTTTGTCGGCATGAAATCCCGCGGCATCTACGAGACCCCCGGCGGCACCATCCTGCTGCAGGCGCACCGCGGTATCGAGCAGATCACCCTCGACAGTGGCGCAGGCCACCTGAAGGATTCGATCATGCCCCGCTATGCCGAGCTGATCTACAACGGCTTCTGGTACAGCCCCGAGCGTGAAATGCTGCAGGCCCTGATCGACAAGAGCCAGGAGCATGTCACCGGCACCGTGACCCTGAAACTCTACAAAGGGTCGGTCTTTGTGGTGGCGCGTGACTCTGAACATTCGCTCTATTCCGAGGCCCACGTGACCTTTGAAGAAGACGCCGGCGCCTACAATCAGGAAGACGCGGCAGGCTTTATCCAGCTGAACGCCCTGCGCCTGAAACTGCTGGCCGCACGCGACCGTCGGCTGAAAAAATGAGTGACGACTACGACATAGACGGCGATTTCGAGGACGATTTCGAAGAAGAGCTGGAAATGTTCGTCGAAGCCCAGGACACGGTCTGGTCCGATGTCCTGAGCGAACTTTCTGCGGGTAAAAAGACGAGCCACTGGATGTGGTTCGTCTTCCCGCAACTGGCCGAGCTTGGCAAATCCCACATGGCGCAGCTTTACGGGATCGAGGATCTGGCCGAGGCCAAGGCCTATCTCGGCCACGAGGTGCTCAGCGCCCGTCTGGTCGAGGTGTCCCGCCTGATGCTGTCGCACGCAGATCAGGATGCCGCCGAGATCCTCGGCAAGGTCGACGCCAAGAAACTGCGCTCTTCCATGACACTGTTTGCTGCCGTGCCGGATGCACCGGGCGAATTCAAACAGGTCCTTGATGAATTTTACAGCGGCAGCCCCTGTCCGCTGACGATCGAGGCACTGGCAAGCGCCTGAGGCTCGCCTCCCGCTTGGTCATGCTTGCCCAGCGCAAATCCCTTGCCTAACGCTCACGTCAGGCAAGAGGAGATTCCCTGATGGCACTTCACGACATCGCCGCCGGTATCCAATCCGGCCTGTCCGGCAAAAGCTTTGACGGTTCGCTGAAATTCGACTGCGGCGAGGAGGGCGTCATCGTTCTGGCCGACGGCACCGCGACCACCGAAGACAGCGACACCGACTGCACCCTGCGCCTGTCGGAAGAAAATCTGAAAAAGCTGCTGACAGGCAAGCTGAACCCGATGACTGCCGTGATGATGGGCAAGATCAAGATCACCGGCGACATGGGCGTCGCCATGAAACTGGGCAAGCTGATCGGGTGACCCCTCCAGAACAAAGGTCGAACAACGTCCTAGACGCACCAAATGTAAGCCGCTAACATATATCTAGCGGGGGAATCGTCTCACGCCACTACCTTTAGTTTATTCGAAAGGGGGTGATGAAAGATGGCTAAGAGCACTCGCAAGATCGGAAGAAGTGCTGTCACAGGCAGATATGTTCCGGTCTCCACGGCTCGCAGCAAGCCGAGAACGCATGTTGTCGAAACCGTGAAGAACCCAAAGCCTAAGAAAGGCAAGTAAGGTTTGGGGCAGCTTCATTTGACCAAGGGCTGCCCCAAACTCCCCCGATGTTGCCACACATGATTCTTCGATTCAATGAATAATTACAAATGGCTAGAGATCAGAAAGTCGACTCATTTTCAGTGGCTTAGATCTTCACCCCCTTCAGCTGCTCGTAATAGGGCATCGCCTCCTCCAGCACTGGTTGCAGGTGTTCGGGCACCTCGGGCAGATCGCCTTCGGGACCGGCAAAACCGGTAGAGGTCCAGACCGCGCCATACCAGACCTCGGCCCAGACGCCATCGTCCTTGTGGCCGCCTTTGGGCCAGCTCAGCATCTTGGGCGAATAGGCAAGGCCGATGGCATCGCACATCTGTTCCAGCTTGGCGGCGGGGTCCTGGCGGATGTCATAGCTGTCCACTACCACTGGTGCCTGTCCCCAGCTGCGACAGAGATCATAGAGTTCAGCCTGCTGACGAAAGCCGATATCATCGAGGTTAGGGTTCTCGCGTTTCGCCGCATAAGAGGCGATGACCCGCGCCGGATGGCGAATGAGGAAGACATTGGTCACCTCCCGCATCCAGTCACGCGGCATGCCGGGGATCATATGCTGACTCATATGCTTTTGATAATAAATCGGTTTTGCAGCCGGAATATCTCCGATCAGCATATCGGCCACCACCTTCGGATCCTGGCTCTGGCTGTCCATGATCTCTTCGCGCATGGGATGGTCGAGGCCCGTCATCTTCAGATAGGCGGCGTAAAAGGGCTCATCGACCACCGCGCAATCGCCACGGTTGCCAAAGGAATACATCAGCGCCGTCGACAGGTTCCGCGGCCCCGACCACATTGCAATCCGCATCAGGCGCACTCCTGCTCGATCAGACCCTTGTAGAGCGCCCTAATCCGTTTGGTCACCGGACCCATTTCGCCCGTGCCGATCTGGCGTCCGTCGATATCGCCCACCGGGGTTTGCGCGCCGAAGGTGCCGGTCAGGAAGGCCTCATCGGCGCCATAGGTGTCGACCAGCGAATAGTTGCGTTCATGCACGGGGATGTCATTGGCGCGACACAGGTCGATCACCTTTTGCCGGGTGATGCCGTTCATGCAGTAATCCCCGGTCGAGGTCCAAACCTCGCCACCGCGCACGATGAAGAAGTTGCAGGCGTTGGTGGTGTTCACAAAGCCGTTCACATCCAGCATCAACCCTTCGTCCGCGCCTGCCTTTTCGGCGGCAATGCAGGCCAGGATACAGTTGAGTTTGGAATGGGAATTCAGCTTGGGGTCCTGGCTCATCGGCAGGCCGCGAATATGGGGCACGGTCGCGAGCCGGATCGGGCGCGGCAGATGCGGGCGCGAATGCTCCATGATGATGACCATGGTCGGCCCCTGCTGCGACAGGCTGGGGTGCTGGAAGGGACGGGTTTTCGGGCCGCGCGTCACCATCAGCCGGGCATGGGCATCGGTGGTCATACCGTTGGCCTTCTGCGTGTCCAGCACCGCCTGTTTCACCCCCTCCGGGGTCAGGCCGATGTCCAAATCGATGGCCTTTGCCGCCTCGAACAGACGGTTCAGGTGTTCGTCGATGAAGGCCCAGGTGCCGTTGTAAAGGCGCAGCCCTTCCCAAACGCCGTCACCCAGCATGAAACCGCTGTCATAGACGCTGACGGTGGCTTCGGCCTTGGGCACGATCTTCCCGTTCAGATAGATGAGGATCTCTTCGTTGCGCTGATCTTCTTCAGCCTGATGGGTACTCATTTTTTCAGTCATAGGACCCTCCTTTTGCGGCACGCTAGCCAGATTGGATCCAATTTCCAAGCGATAACTTGCGCTCACCAGTGCGTGACATTTGATGACATGGGTTGAGCGCGGGCCCGCCCGGCGGCAGGGTTTCAAAAAACGGAGGCGATGATGAAGACATTGCATCACATCAAACAGGTTTCCCTGGCCATCCTGATCCTGGCTGCGGGCCTGTTGCGCGGATATGAAGCCCATGCGGCCGAGCAGGAAACGCTGACCGTTGCGGGCGGTTGTTTCTGGTGCGTCGAGAGCGATTTTGAATCGGTTCCCGGCGTCTCCGATGCCGTTTCTGGCTACACCGGCGGCACCACCAAGAACCCCACCTACAAGGAGGTCGGCCGTGGCGGCACCGGTCATTACGAGGCGGTGCAAATCACCTTTGACCCGGCCAAGGTAAGTCGCGCGCATCTGCTGGATCTGTTTTTTCGCTCCGTCGATCCCACCGATCCGGGCGGCCAATTCTGCGATCGCGGCGAAAGCTACCGTACCGCCGTTTTCGTGTCCTCCGACGCGGAAAAAACAGCCGCAGACCAGGCAAAGGCCAAGGCGCAGGCAGAGCTGGGGCAGACCATCGTCACGCCAGTCCTGCCAGCCGGTCCCTTTTACCGGGCCGAGGATTACCATCAGGATTATTACAAGGGCGACAATCTGGTCTTTACCCGCTTTGGCCCCAAGAGACAGTCCAGCGCCTATAAACGCTACCGTGAGGCCTGCGGCCGCGATGCCCGTGTGCGGCAGCTGTGGGGGGATGCAGCGCCCTTTGCCAACGCTCACTAGGCGAAACACCACTGGCCCAAACCTTATTGGACCAGTTCCCGCACGCTAAGGCGCATTGCCCGCCTGCCTGAGGGCAAGATCGCGCGCGGTGTTTATTAAATTTCTCTCTATAAAACGACCGAAAATCACGGTGGTTTTGCGATTTGCCGGGCAGGTACTGAGATTCATTTAACCCGTCTCGCGCAGTCTGACTGTTACTTGTTTTTAGGAGGTAACAGTCGCATGCGGAGTGTCCGTCCCATCCGTGCCAGATCAGCGACGAATGTTCTGGCTGCACTGTTGTTGCTAGGGACGCCTGTCAGCGCGGATGTCATTGACCTGCGCGCTGACGCCTGGTGTCCATTCAACTGCGATCCGGCTAGCGACCAGCCGGGGTATATGGTGGAAGTGGCGCAAGAGGCGCTGGCGCTTTTTGGGCACGAGGTACGTTATACGTCGATGACCTGGAGCCGCAGCCTGTCGCAGGCTCTCAGCGGCGACATTACCGGTGTCATCGGCACCGATCAGGAAGAATCGCCTGATCTGATCCTTGGCCCGCCCATGGGCAACTATCAGGAGGCTGTCGTGTTCCGCGCCGGGGAAGCCCGGTCAATCGCGACCGCTGCAGATCTGGAAGGTATCCGGATCGGGGCGATCCTGGACTATGAGTACAACACCGTGATCGCCGCCTATGTTGCAGCGAACGCCAGAAACCCCGAGCGGGTTCAGATGATCGGCGGCGATGATGCCCTGAAACGAAATCTGCAAAAGCTGAAGGCCGGGCGGATCGACATGGCAATCGATGAACGTTCGGTTGTGACCTACATGATCGATCAGCTGGGATTGCAGGACGATCTGCAAGTCGCGAACTATGGCGAGGCGACCGAGCTTCACATCGGTTTCTCCCCGGCGATGGAGGCTTCTGCGCTTTATGCGCAGCAGCTGACAGAAGGGGTAGCGCAGCTCAAGGCATCTGGGCGCTACGGTGAAATCCTGAAACGCTATGGACTGACTGAGTAATTCTGCCATGAATGTTGTCGGCCCCAAAACCCTTCGCACCCGCATTCTGTTGGGCGTCCTGATCCCAGTTTTTCTAGTCCTAGCGGCAGGTCTGACCTACGAACTCTATGATCACAGAGCGCATCTGATAGAGCGTCAGCACCAGCAAGGGGACATGGTCGCCCGATTGACGGCAACGACCGTGACGCAGGCTCTGTGGGATTTCGACATTGTCCAGGTGGAACAATCGCTGCAACAGATCGTGGCCCTTGGCCAGGTCGCAAGTGTTGAAATTATTGGTCTGGCTGGCGAGCAGATCGCGGCCGCTACCGCACCGGGGTTCACCCCGAGTGAAGGGGATTTCATCACCACACATGTGATCGAGTATGTTCTGGGTGACCAACACGAAGAGCTGGGAGAGTTACGGCTGACTCTCCCAGTGGAACACGTCACTGGTCCCTTGATGGACACGACGGTTCAGCATGCTGCGGTCTCGGTACTTATCTTTGCTCTGCTGGCCGTCAGCGTGTTTCTTGTCCTGACGCGGATTTCGCAGCCGCTGACCAAGATCGGCACAGCGATCGACGATATTTACAATGGTCGGTTTGACACGGTGGTTCCCTATCAGTCCCGTACCGATGAGATCGGCATGCTGGCACAGACGCTGGAGCAAATTCGCCGCAATGAGGTCGAAATGGCAGACCTGCGCGCCCACACGACCGAAGCAAGCAGGCGGGAAAGAAAACGGATCTACCGCGCCCTGAAATCCACCCGCGATGGCGTGATCCTGACGGATGAAACGGGCCACGTGGTGTTCTCCAACGCCAACGCCAGCATCTTCTTTGCCGATGCACGGGACGGGGAAAAACTGAACTTCCGCTCCTGGTTGCCGCAGGACGTGGCCGAACAGATCGAAGAACGCGTCGCCGCCAATCAGGATTTTGCCGCCGAGGCAAGCGTCACCCATTTCAACAGCGGTGAAGAGCTGAACCTGTTGGTGCGGGGCGGTCCGATCCGGGACGAAGAGGGCCTGTACCTGGGCACACTGCTGCTGGCCACCGATCACAGCGATCAGGCACGTCAGGCCGCGCGCGTCAAATTCATGGCGGAACATGACAGCCTGACCGGCCTGCCGAACCGGCGCCTGCTAGAGCACACCCTCGGCAACTGGCTCAATCAGGGGGAACAGGTATCGATCCTGCTGGCGGATCTGGATCATTTCAAGATGATCAACGACACGCTTGGCCATCCCACCGGTGACGCCCTGCTAAAGGTCGTGGGTGAAAAATTCCTGGGCAACTGCGGGAAAAACGCCTTGGCAGCGCGGCTTGGCGGCGACGAGTTTGCGATCCTCGTCAAAGGCGCCGCAAGCGAGGAACGCCTGAACAGCATTGCCAACTCGCTGGTCTATGATCTGTCGAAACCGCTAACCATCGACGGCAACGTCCTGCACACCGGCATGAGTGCGGGCATCGCAACCCTGTCTGGTTCTGAGGCCGGTTCCACCGATGGCATCCGCTGCGCTGATCTGGCGCTTTATGAGGCGAAAAAGGGCGGCCGTGGCCGGGTCGAGATTTTCCACAAGGATCTGGAAACCGTCATCAAACGCAAAACCCTTCTGGAGCGGGAATTGCGCGGCGCCCTCAACGAAGGCAGCATCCGCCCCGTCTTTCAGGTCCAGACCGACCTCAAGACAGGTCAGATCATCGGATTTGAAACCCTTGCACGCTGGCATCACCGGCATCTGGGCAGCATCTCTCCGGCGGAATTCATCCCTGTCGCCGAAGACAGCGGGCTGATCCGCGAGCTAACCTACCAGATCATGACCCATGCCTTCCGCGCCGCGGCGCGCTGGCATGACATGGGTTGGACCGGCCGGGTAGCGGTCAATCTCTCGCCCAAGCTGTTTGGCTCGCAAGTCGATGAATTCGTCAATGACTGCCTGTATGAAACCGGCTGCCCCGCCAGCGCGGTCGAGGCCGAAATCACCGAAACAGTTGTCCTGTCGAGCGGCCAGTCTGCGCTGAAAGAGATCGAAGCCCTGCAGCGGCTGGGCGTGACCGTGGCGCTTGACGATTTTGGCATGGGCTATTCCTCGCTCAGCTACCTGCAGAAATTCCCGGTGAACAAGATCAAGGTCGACGCGGCCTTTGTCTCCAAACTGCCTGATTCCGCCGAAACCCGGGCCATCGTCGTGGCCATCGCGGAACTGGGGCATGCCCTTGGCATGCATGTCACCGGCGAAGGCGCTGAGACCGAACTGCACCGGCAGCTGCTTCGGGAATGCAAGGTCGATTATCTGCAAGGCTATTTCGATGGCCCGCCCATGGCCGAACGTGCTGCGACCGCTCGTCTCTTCCCTGGCGCCGGTCTGCACCTGCAAATGTCCAACTGACAAGCGCGCACCAAAATTCGTAGCAAAACCCCGGTCACGGGTTGGCTATTTCTGGCTCAATATCACTGGCGCTGCCGCAGCCCGGCACGCCGGTTCTGGTATTGCTTTGACACGGCGCAGGCTTTTGACCAGCCATCAGACCCCTCCCGACCTCGATTTGGCTGATTTTCTTGCGGAAAACGTTGCCTGAAGCAAAAAAACCGGTATCACCTGCCGAACCGATTTCGCCACAAAGGAGCCCCGCGTTTTGAAACCTGCTGCACCGGACCAGAGGCTGGATAGCGCAGGCGCACCCACTGCCGACTCTGCCCGGGCTGCCGTGGTGGATTTGCAGGCGGTGCATGTGATCGCAGGCGAAAAGACGCTGTTGCAGGACATCTCATTTCGCGCCGATGAAGCGCGGGTTGGAATCGTCGGGCGCAATGGATCAGGAAAAACCACTCTGTCGCGCGTCCTGGCCGGCCTGATCGCGCCAGATCAGGGAGAGGCCCGGGTCGACGGTATCGACCTGTCGCGCGACCGCAAGGCGGCGCTGGAGCTGGTGGGCGTGCTGTTCCAGAACCCAGACCGGCAGATCATTTTCCCCACGGTGGAAGAAGAGATCGGTTTCGGGCTGCGCCAGATGGGTCTGAGCAAATTCGACACCGCCGCAGAGGTGGCGCAGACACTGGCCCGTTTCGGCAAATCGCAATGGGCCAAGGCGCCGACACATCTTCTGTCGCAGGGGCAAAAACAACTGCTGTGCCTGATGGCTATTCTCGCCATGAAACCGCGCATCATCCTTCTGGATGAACCCTTTGCCGGGCTGGATATCCCAACCCGCATGCAGTTGCAGCGTGCTCTGGATCAGGCCGAAGCACAGCTTTTCCACGTCTCGCACGACCCGCAACACCTGGAACATTACGACCGTATCCTGTGGATCGAGGGCGGAAGGCTGCGGGCCGATGGTTCACCCGCTGACATCTTGCCGGAGTTCACCAGACAGATGACCGAATGGGGGGCAAGCGATGATCTCTCTGACCTCGCCAGTTGAAACCTGGGCGCACCGGTGGCCCGCGGCACTAAAGCTGGCCATCCTCTGCGCCACCACGGTGGTTCTGTTCTCCCTGAAAACACCAGCGGCGCAGGGTGGCGCGCTGGCACTGACGCTGGGTCTCTATCTCAGCGCCGGACCCGTCTTTGCGCGCAGCGGCGTGCGGAGCCTGCGCATTCTCTGGCCATTTTTCGCCGTGATCGCACTGTGGCATCTGATCGAAGGCACCCCGGCAACCGGGATGACCATCGCGCTGCGGCTGACTACTGCCGTAGCACTGGCGAATTTTGTCACCATGACCACCCGGCTCACTGATATGGTTGGGGTTGCCGCATGGCTGCTGACGCCGTTTCGCCGGATTGGCCTCAGCACCCGGGCGCTTGAAACCGCAATCGCGCTGGTGATCCGCTTTGGCCCGTTGCTGGCACACCGCGGCGCGGATCTGGCCGAAGCCTGGCGCGCAAGATCACCGCGCCGCCCATCATGGCGCATTGCCCTGCCGATGACCATTCTGGCGCTGGATGACGCCGACCACGTTGCCGAAGCGCTGAAGGCGCGCGGCGGCGTTCAATAATCTTAGGCCCGGCTGCGCAGCGGGGCATGCACAAGGATCGAAATCACATGGAACGTTCTATCGCTTACATCGCTCTTTTTGCGGCACTGATCGCCGCATTGGGGCTGATCCCGCAGATCACCCTTGCCTTTGGCGTGCCCGTTTCGGCCCAGAGCCTCGGTATCATGCTCTGCGGCACGGTACTGGGCGCCCGGCGCGGGTTGCTGGCCGTCCTCCTGTTCCTGCTTCTTGTCGCCCTTGGCCTGCCCCTGCTGTCCGGCGGGCGCGGTGGGCTCAGCGTCTTTTCCTCGCCCACGGCTGGCTTCCTTGTTGGCTTCCCGATTGCGGCCTTTGTCACCGGCCTGATCATGGAGCGGATGCGGGGTATTCCGCTGGTGGCGACGGCGATCATCGCCGCAATGCTGGGCGGGATCGTCGTGCTCTATCTGTTTGGTGTCGCCGGCATGGCCATCACCCTCGACAAGTCCTTTCCCGACGCTGCAGCCCTGGTCCTGATCTTCATTCCGGGCGACATCCTGAAGGCCGTGGTTGCCGGGCTGCTGACCGCCGGACTGGCGCGGGCGCGCCCCGGCAGCCTGCTATCGCGCAACAGCTAAGTTCCGACCCGAAGCCTCGGACACTCTGACATACACCGCAACGGAGCAGGCCCCATGCCTGCTCCGTTGATCAGATCGCCACGCCAGCCTGATGCCCTTCGGCGCCTTTGTCCTCTTGGACCTCCTCGCCGCCGCAAAATTCATGCGCAAGATTGATAATCAGCCATTTGAACAGAGGCTTGGGCAGGATATCGATCATCCCCCATTCGGTGCCACGCTGGAATTTCTCCAGGTTGGCGCAATCTGACATCCCAATGATCGCAGGGCCCGCCGAACCACCCCCAAGCGCGGCAATCTTCCGGGAAATCTCCCCCACCAGATTGCCAGCGGGAAACCGGATATCCATCAGCACCAGACCATACGCCGTCCGCCGCGCAGCGCAGCGCCGAAACGCCTCATGAGGATCCGCGCACAGTTCAAAAGGCACGCCCGCTTCGCGCAGGAATTCCTCCAGACGAAGGCGCACCCAGGGATCATCGTCAACGGCCAGGACCGACAGCGCCGGGATGGCGCGGGTTTCAATGGTTTCGGATCTCAAAGCAGACATAACAACACCCTCCCAAAGGCCGGGTTTCTACCCACAAACGTACCAACACCCCCAGATCCTGTCTGGGATCAGCTGCGATCTGGAAATGCGGATTTGCGACGCAAGGAAGACACGCTGAGAATCCGTATTCAGATTCAGCCCAACAATTCACATCCGGCGGAATGCGACATGTTGCACCCGCCCAGGTTGTTAACCTTAACACACCCCAAGACGATAAAACATACAAGTCGCCTAAAATTAACGACCAATTTTCCAAATATGCGAAAATCAGCCCGATGAGATAAAGCCAAATCTTAGGGAACACATCAAATCCCTAAAACGATTTCCACTATAAATCAATTGATTAGAGCAAATAATCAGAACGAAAAACAACACCCGCGAAAAAAAATACCGTCAAACCTGAGGTGGGCATAATTTTGCTCAACTCAAAGCCATAAGCGCATATCACCGTAAATAGAATGAAAGGGCCGTAACGGTCCCAATAATTTTTGCAACCGAAACTGAAACCAACCCAGAAACCCTGCCCACCTGTCGGTGAGAAGAATATCGGCGCGTGACGCTTTCACTGCCTCAGTCACGAATCGCCGTCCATCTTCGACGGAACGCCCAGACCCCAACGGGGTGCCCTGAGGATCTGTGTTGGCCCGCCTTCACAGTGGTCGAATCCGGTTCCGGAAACTGACCCTCGGGGTGGTTTTATTGCTTGTAAAGCGTTGCGGTGTTAAGTGCGTGGCCAAGTTGAGGCTGAGCCAGAATGGAGTTGCCAATGGGCACGGATTACATCGTCAAAGACATCGCATTGGCCGGGTTTGGCCGCAA
>NZ_JAXGFU010000012.1:0-109885 GCF_041008815.1 Pseudophaeobacter sp. A-200-2
GTTCTTTGATCATTCCGATGATCTGTGCTTCTGTAAAACGGCTCTTTCGCATCTGTTTGCTCCATCAAGAGGTTGAGCAAACTCTACATTAAAGTGCGGGAGATTTCGGGGGGCAGGTCAATTGCAGCGTCGCTCTGGTCAGCTGAGTGGAGCCGAAGGTCCGCTCTTCGGAAAACTCTCGCGCCTGCAGTAGAGCTTGCGCTGCGCCCCGCTGGAAGGTCGTCTTTGGGCTGTCTGGCGTCACCTGGGGACGGGAACGAGGCGCGCCTTCGCTGCACCCCTGGTGCCGCAGCGCCGCAAGGCGGCTCTGAGCCCACTTTGACCGATGCTGCAGAAAGAACTTATGTCTGCTAACGCCTGGCCAACAGCGCTGTCCAATACTCGGGGATTATTGCAATGGTTGCAGCCAAAGATGCCTCGTCAGATATGATCTGCGCGCGGCGGGCGAACATAGACGCTTTGACCCCATCTACGAGATCAAAGAAGAGCTTGCAGCTTGCGCCTTGCCTGTCAGTCTCGGTGGGATCGGGACTGTAGAAACACGTGACCCGCCCAGGCCCAAGTGGTGTTGCAGCATAGCGTGCGGACAGTTCAGGCTCGTCGCGATCAGACGGACCGGGCGTTGCATCTGTTCGCAAAGAGAAATTCATCGGTGGCATGTCGCGGCACCAGATGCCGTCTGCTTGGTCGGGACGAATTTCAGCGCACCAATGGTCGATTTTCTCTTGTGTTAGACAGTAATCGCCGAGGCGGCACTCTGTCTCCACCGATGACACACTAATGATCCGAAAACTGATCGGATCATGGCGTTCATTTAGCAGCGCCTCATCCGGTTTGGTCAAAATGCTCACGGGATTGGTCAGGTTGGTGGAGCACCCAAGGTATCCAGGGCGGCAATTATGGAACACATGCAGGCGCGGGCTGGCTGGAAAAGCTACTTGATGTCCGGCCAATGTGCCTTTGAAATTTGCACGGATGATCGCCTTGGCGCGGGCATCGCGGTCTTCGGCGAGTTGGAGCTTGGCTATCTCATGCTGCGCAACGGGCATCAGCGTCAACGCCGCAACTATCCCGACGACTGCGGTGCCCATGGCCCAACCGACCCAGCTTGCACGCCCCTGCCCGATCCACAGCACAGCAGAAGCGCCAGCTACACCGAGCGCTGCACTGCTGACCACAAACGGAACTAGCATGACTGGCCCCAGTGCAAAGAAAGCAAAGTTCAGAGCTGAGCCGATGCCCTGTACAGGCGCGTTACCCGGCCCAAGCAGCAGCGCCAGAGGCACGCCACCCAGTACCATCCCCCAAATCAGTTCTCTTCGTGGCTTGCCGACAAAGCGTAGGGAAAGGGTGAAGCCGATGAGAAAACCCAAAAAAATGTATAAAAGCATGGTGTCCCTGAGGCTGTCGCGCTGAACCCATACCGCGGGTCAACTGACAAATAAACGCGTTTTAACAAACCTGGTGGAGAACACGAAAGCGGTCATTGAAGCTATCGCAGCGAAAGAGCGCTTTGTCCCGCATTCCCGCCGTTCGAAGGTGGTCGGCGGCTGCGCCTGCGGCGAAGGTCAGCTCTTCCTTGTGCGCCTGCGGCATGGATCGCTCGCCATGTCGCCAGATACAGTGACTTTGCAAAGGTCGCTACCTGCGCGAAGCGGACAATCTGGCTGACGCCTATCAAGTGCCCTGAAACCATCCAGACGGAAGGTTCCAGGTCCGAAGGTTGATGTACCCCCAAACACAAAAAAGACGCCCGAGCTTTAGCCCAGGCGTCTCTATCACTCGGTATCAGCGCCCCCCACAAAGCGCATCAAGAGGGACGTTTCCCCCTTGACAGCCCTTGCGCAGGTTTATGCTTTCCTTTGCGCATTCATATGCTTGCTCTGACTTTTGGTTACCCCACGCTCAGCCGCATTTGGAATGGCCACAGCTGCGGCAGGTCATGCAGCCTTCGACCATCTGCATTTCAAACTGGCCGCAGCTTGGGCAGGCCTTGCCGCGCGGGGTATTCAGAGTGACGACTTCCGCCTTGGGATCCGACTTCAGCCCCATGCCCTCCCCTTCGAGGAACCCGGTTGCTACCATGTGGGTTTCGATCACGCCGCCGATGGCCGCCAGGATCGAGGGGATATATTTGCCCTGCACCCAGGCCCCCCCACGTGGGTCAAAGACGGCTTTCAGTTCCTCCACCACGAAGGATACGTTGCCACCACGGCGGAACACGGCCGAGATCATCCGCGTCAGCGCCAGCGTCCAGGCGTAATGCTCCATGTTCTTGGAGTTGATGAAGACCTCGAACGGGCGACGGTGGCCTCCAATGATGATGTCGTTGATGGTCAGGTAGATCGCGTGCTCGCTGTCGGGCCATTTAAGCTTGTAGGTATGGCCTTCCAGGCTTTGCGGACGGTCCAGCGGCTCGGACATATAGAGCACTTCTGCGCCGTTCTCCGTGTCGCTTTCGTGCGGTGCATCCGCAGTTTCACCCGGCGCAGTATCGGCGCTTTCGCTGACCGACAGGACCGATCCGGTGACATCATTGGGGCGGTAGGTGGTGCAGCCCTTGCAACCCTGGTCCCAGGCCTGCATGTAGACATCCTTGAAGTCATCGAACGAGATATCTTCCGGGCAATTGATGGTCTTGGAAATGGAACTGTCGATCCACTTCTGCGCCGCTGCCTGCATCTTGACGTGATCCGCAGGCGCCAGGGTCTGGGCGTTGACGAAATAGTCGGGCAGTTCCGCATCGGCGCCGAACTTGTCGCGGTACATCTTGACCGCATAGTCCACCACTTCCTCTTCGGTGCGCGAGCCGTCCTTTTGCAGCACCTTGCGGGTATAGGCATAGGCAAAGACCGGCTCGATCCCCGAAGAGACATTACCCGCGTAAAGGCTGATGGTGCCGGTGGGCGCGATCGAGGTCAGCAGCGCGTTGCGGATGCCATGTTCGCGGATCGCGTCGCGCACGTCCTCGTCCATGTTCATCATGTTGCCCGACGCCAGATATTTTTCTGCATCGAACAGCGGGAAGGCGCCTTTTTCCTTGGCCAGATCCACCGAGGCCAGATAGGCGGCGCGGGCGATCTGGTGCAGCCATTCGTCGGTCTGACGCGCCGCCTCGTCCGAGCCATAGCGCAGGCCCAGCATCAGCAGCGCATCAGCCAGCCCGGTGACACCAAGGCCGATCCGGCGCTTGTTCTGGGCTTCGGCAGCCTGCGCGTCCAGCGGGAATTTGGAGACGTCGACGACGTTGTCCATCATCCGCACCGCGGTGGCGACCAGCTCCTGCATCGCATCAAGATTCAGCTCGGCGTTGTCTTCAAACGGGTTCGACACCAGCCGCGCCATGTTGACGGAGCCCAGAAGGCAGGCGCCATAGGGCGGCAGGGGCTGCTCGCCGCAGGGGTTCGTGGCGCAGATTTCCTCGACGTAGGAGAGGTTGTTGGCCTTGTTGATCCGGTCGATGAAGATCACGCCCGGTTCGGCATAGTCATAGGTCGCCTGCATGATCTTGTTCCACAGATCACGTGCCTCGACCGTGTGATAGACCTTGTCGCCAAAGACCAGATCCCAGGAGCCGTCTGCCTTGACCGCATCCATGAAGTCATCGGTGACCAGAACGGACATGTTGAACATACGCAGCCGCGCCGGGTCGGATTTGGCGGTGATGAACTGTTCGATATCCGGGTGATCGCAGCGCATGGTCGCCATCATGGCGCCGCGGCGCGAGCCTGCGGACATGATGGTGCGGCACATGGCGTCCCAGACATCCATGAAGGACAAGGGACCTGATGCATCCGCTGCCACGCCTTTCACATCCGCGCCGCGCGGGCGGATGGTCGAGAAGTCATAGCCGATGCCGCCGCCCTGCTGCATGGTCAGGGCCGCTTCTTTCAGCATGTCGAAGATACCCGCCATGCTGTCGGGCACTGTGCCCATCACAAAACAGTTGAACAGGGTCACCTGACGCGCGGTCCCCGCCCCTGCGGTGATGCGGCCTGCGGGCAGGTATTTGAAATCTTCCAGCGCCTCGAAGAACTTTTCCTCCCAGACATCGGGCTTGTCCTCGGCCCGTGCCAGATCGCGCGCAATCCGGCGCCAGCTGTCTTCGACAGTGACGTCAATCGGGGTCCCATCCGCCTGTTTGAAGCGGTATTTCATGTCCCAGATCTGCTCGGCAATGGGGGCGGCAAAGCGGCTCATACAGCGAATCCCTCGTGGCTGGTCGTTACGGCGTGGCGCTCTCGATACTACACGGTTTAGAGAAGCCTCAACGCAAATTTACGATTTCGACATAGATTTTTACCCTTGACCCTACCACATATTGACGCCTAACCCCAAACGAAACACTAGATGCTGTTGCTTGCGGGGAGAAACCTGTGGGCAGCCTGTGGATAACTGTGGGAGAATTTTCGACTGCCCCGCCCGGACTTGCGCCATGGCGGCAGCGCAGGTGCCTCCCACGCAAAAGCGATTTGCAGTCGCTTGCTGCGCGCGGCAAAAGGTCTAGGATAAAGAACCCGGACACAGTGACTGGGCACTTGGGGGACGACCTTGGAAAAACACATCAATCTGGTCAAACTCTCGGTCGGGACCGAAAGCGTTGAAACCCTTCAGACCTGGCAGGAGCAGTACCGCCAGATGCTGCCCGAAGGCCTGCCCCGCCACGTGACCCGCATGTGGCCGAAACGCGAGGCAGAGTTGCTGAATGGCGGCTCGATCTTCTGGGTGATCAAGGGGCTGATCCAATGCCGCCAGCGCATTCTGCGGCTGGACGAGGTCACCGGCGAGGACGGAATTCGCCGCTGCGCTATCGTGCTGGACCGCGACCTGCATCGCACCAACACCGCGCCCAAACGTCCCTTTCAGGGCTGGCGCTATCTGAAGCCCGAGGACAGCCCCGCAGACCTGCCCGAGGGGCGCGAAGAGGAACAGCCCCTGCCCGCCGAATTGTCGCAAGCGCTGGCGGAGATCGGCGTCCTGTAACGCGCCCTGCCGCGGAACCCGGCCCCCGCAAATGCGGGAGCCGCAGGCCGACGTGAGAGTTTATCCAATCATGTCCAGCAGGGTATTCAGCGCGGCCTTTTCATCGGCGCTGTATTTTGCCTCGCGGCTGCGCCACAGAGTGGCCTGGGACTTCAGCACCAAACCATCGCTCAGCAGCTTCAGGTGGTTGGCCCTCAGGGTTTCTCCGGTCGAGGTGATATCGGCGACCATTTCAGCGGTCTCGTTCTTCACCGTGCCTTCGGTGGCACCCTGGCTGTCGACCAGCTGGTAATCGGCTACACCGGCCTCGGTCAGGAATTCACGCACCAGCCGGTGGTATTTCGTGGCAATCCGCAGCCGGTGCCCATGGGCCTGGCGAAACGCCGCCGCAACCGCGTCCAGATCATCAAGCGTATCCACGTCGATCCAGAACTGCGGCACCGCCAGCACCAGATCGGCAAACCCGAACCCCAGCGGCTCCAGCTCTTCGACCTGCTGTTCCCAGCGGGGCAGTTTTTCCTGCACCAGATCGGTGCCCGTCACCCCAAGGTGAATCCGCCCCGCCGCCAGTTCGCGCGGGATTTCCCCGGCGGACAGCAGCACCAGCTCCATCCCCGGCACGCCTTCGATTGCCCCGGCATATTCACGCTCTGACCCGGTGCGCGACAGGGTCACGCCCCGTTTCGCAAACCAGTCAAAGGTCTTTTCCATCAGCCGCCCCTTGGACGGCACGCCAAGCTTCAGGCTCATGACTGCACCTCCTCGAGCATCAGCATCAGATCAGGGCGCAGCACCCCGCCCACAGCCGGGATTTCGTCGCCCTGCCCCAATTGCCGGGTCAGCGCATCATAGCGCCCGCCACTGGCAACCGGCGGCAATCCGGGTTTGGTTTCGGCATAAAAACCAAAGACGAAGCCGTCGTAATATTCCATCGAGGTGCGCCCGTAGGAGGCTTCGAAATCGAGACTGTCGACATCGATGCCACGCGCCTTCATCGCGGCGCTGCGCGCCTCCAGCCGATCCAGCGCGGGCAGGATTTGCGGCAGATCCACCGCGATATCGCGCATCTGCTCGATGGCATAGGGGATGGTTTCGCGCACGGCCATCAGCGCTTCCAACGCCAACAGCTCATGCTCGGAAATCGGCGGCATGGCGGCATCGGCGCGCAGCAGTTCAACCCGTGCGTCAACCTCGGCGGCGCGGCGCTTGCCAATCGCGGGGGCGGATCCGCTCAAGGAACCTTCGGTGGACAAGAGCTTCTTACGGCTTTCCGGCACGGTGCCCCGCCCGGCATAGCGTTCCAGCAGACTGCGGAACCGGCGCGGCCGCCAGATATGCCTCATCAGCGCGGATTTACGCTTGTCGGTGGTGTTGAGCCCCTCGACGGCGGCCATCAGGATACCGATATCGCCAGTTGCGGCGCGCAAAGGCAGGCCGCGCAACTGCAGCGCGATCAGGGCAAAAACCTCAGCATCCGCCCCGGCGGGATCGGCGCGGTCAAAGACCTCATAGCCGACCTGCACATATTCATTGGCGCGGTCCGGGTCATGTTCCTGACGGCGAAACACCTCGCCCGAGTAGGTATAGCGGGCCGGATCGGCGCCTTGGCGCATATGCATCTGCACGACGGGCACGGTGAAATCGGGGCGCAGCATCTGTTCGCCGCGCAGCGCATCCGAGGTGATATAGGCGCGGGCGCGGATGTCCTCGCCGTAAAGATCCAGCAGCGTTTCAGCAGGCTGCAACAGCGGCGGCTCGACTGCCTGGGCACCCGCCGCCTCGAAATTCATCCGCAACCGTGCGGCGCGGGCCAATATGTCTGAACGTGTGGGCATCGGACTATCCCTGACTTTCGAGGATCTCGCGCACCTTCGCGACAAGATCCGTGCGCGGCACTTCGAACTGGCTGGGCCTTTCTTTCCATTCTTCCAGCGTGGCGTTTTCGGCAATCTTTGCCCCAAGGATCAGATCCTTGATCTGCACCACACCGTTTTCCTTTTCGTCGCCGCCTTCGATCACGGCGACGGGGGAATGGCGTTTGTCCGCATATTTCAGCTGATTGCCGAAATTCTTGGGATTGCCCAGATAGACCTCGGCCCGGATGCCAGCGTTGCGCAGTTCGGTTACCATCGCCTGATAATCGGCCATGCGGTCGCGATCCATCACGGTGACCACCACGGGCCCGGTCGGCTGGGTGGCAAGACGTCCCTTTTCGCGCAGCGCCGCCAGCAGACGGTCGACACCGATGGAGACCCCAACGGCCGGCACTTCCTGCCCGGTGAAGCGTTTCACCAGCCCGTCATAACGACCGCCGCCCGCAACCGAGCCGAACTGCCGCTTGCGCCCTTTTTCATCAAGGATTTCAAAGGTCAGCTCGGCCTCGAACACGGGACCGGTGTAGTAGCCAAGACCGCGCACCACCGAGGGGTCGATCTCGATCCGGTCGGGGCCATAGCCACCCGCCGCCAGCAACGCGCCAATCTGTTCCAGCTCGGCAATGCCTTCGGCGCCGATCTTGCTGTCGCCCACGGCAGCGCGCAGGTTTTCCAGCGTTCCAGCAGTGTCGGCAGCCTTGGAGGTCAGGAAGGCCAGGACCGGTGCGGCCTGTTCTTCGCTAAGGCCAACGCCATCGATATAGGCGCCCGAGGCATCAAGCCGTCCCTTGGTCAGCAGCTGGCGCACGCCCTCTTCGCCGACCTTGTCAAACTTGTCGATGGTGCGCAGCACGTCATCGCGGGAGGCAGCGCCTTCCTCAAGTCCCATGGCCTCAAGCACACCGTTCAGAACCTTGCGGTTGTTGACTCGCACCAGATAGTCGCCACGCGGAATGCCGACGGTTTCCAGCGTGTCAGACAGCATGGCGCAGATTTCAGCGTCCGCCGCCATCGAAGCGGTACCAACGGTATCGGCATCGCATTGGTAGAACTGGCGATAGCGGCCCGGTCCCGGTTTTTCGTTGCGCCAGACCGGCCCCATCGCGTAGCGGCGATAGGGGGTGGGCAGATCGTTGCGGTGCTGGGCATAAACCCGCGCCAGCGGCGCCGTCAGATCATAGCGCAGCGCCATCCAGTCGCCCTGACCGCTCTCGTCGGTTTCCTGCCAGGCAAAGACACCCTCGTTCGGGCGGTCCACATCCGGCAGGAACTTGCCCAGCGCCTCCACCGTTTCCACGGCCGAGGATTCCAGCGCATCAAACCCGTATCGATGGTAAACCCCGGCGATCGCATGCAGCATCTCGGTGCGCTGGGTGACCTCGGCGCCGAAATAATCGCGGAAACCCTTGGGCGTGATGGCCTTGGGGCGGGGTTGTTTCTTGACTTTGGCCATTGTGGCCTCCTCACGGGTGTCGTTGGTCTGATACGTGCCGCGGGGTCTAGCCGATGCATGTAACAACGGCAAGGTAACGATACGCGCTGAGGTGACGTCGCGGCCTTTGCGCCGCAGGTGCGTGCCCGGCCCCGCCCCGTCAGATATTGGCAAAGTCCCCGCTACGACCCTTCCCTGCGGCAAAGCGCGCCGCGCCGTCGCGCCCTTCGGCCACGAAGCTTGCGCGCGATTGCCATTCGCGTTTCAGTGCCGCCGCCAGTTCCGCTGGCGCCATGCGGGCGGAGAGATGATCGGCCAACATGCAGGCCTGCGGATAGCGCACCAGATCGGCCGCCAGCGCCTGAGCCTCCTCCAACGCAGCCCCTGGGGCGCAGACCCGACTTGCCAGCCCCATCGACAGGGCTTCCGATGCCTGCACCGGGCGTCCGGTCAGGATCAGATCATTTGCGCGCCCCTGCCCCAGAATGCGCGGCAGGCGCACCGTGCCGCCATCGATCAGCGGCACCCCCCAGCGGCGGCAGAATACACCTGCGGTCGCGTCGTCAGCCATCACGCGCAGATCGCACCAGGCGGCAAGTTCCAGCCCCCCGGCGACGGCAGGGCCTTCGATGGCGGCGATCACCGGTTTGCGCAGCATCAGCCGCGAGGGTCCCATCGGTCCGGGCAGTGGATCGACCATGGGATCAGACCACCCTTCAGGAATATCCAGCCCGGCGATCCAGGCATCCGCAGCGCCCGATCCGGCGGACTTCAGATCAAACCCGGCGCAGAAATAACCGCCCTGCCCGGTCAGCACAGCAACCCGAGCGCCCGGATCTGCGTCAAACCCCAGAAACGCCTCGAACAGCGCGCGGGCCGTATCCGGATCCACCGCGTTGCGCACCTCGGGGCGGCAGATGGAGATGGTAGTGACCCCATCCTGTGTTTCACTGCTGATTGTCATGGCGCATCCCCCCTGTCGATCCTGTGCCTGTCGGCCGTCTCCCGTCGGCCCACCGCGGTAGCAGGTTGGCGTTTCCCCCATGGACCGGCAAGCCCGGCGCGCGTATGACGTTGCGCAGCCAAGGAGACACATCATGCAGCACCTGGAAGAACAGATCGCGCATCTTACCCGCACCGTTGACGAGCTGAGCGATGTGATTGCCCGTCAGCAAACCGAACTGGATCGCCTAACCCACCGGGTTCAGATGCTGTTCGAACGCGAGGCAACCCGATCACAGGAAGGTACCGGCGGGGTGATTTTCGGAGATGAGCGGCCGCCGCATTACTGAGCGGGTCTATGATTGCAGGCAAGGCTGGAAAGCCCCTTCCCCGGCCACGGTCACCCGTTTCCGCCCCGCCGCTGCGGCGTTTCAGGTACGCGGCGCTAACCTGCCTTGGAGAACCGGCCCTGCTCCGGATCAGAGTTGGAGCGCATGCGCCGCAGCGATGACCACTTTGTTTCCAGCATCCAAGCCACGTCTTCCCCCGACATGGGGCGGGCGAAATGATACCCTTGCCCCATTTCGCATTTCACCGACTGCAAGAAGTCGAAATCCGCATCGGTTTCCACTCCTTCCGCCGTCACCTTCAGATCCAACCCATGCGCCAGGGCCAGGATCCCCGATACGATTCGCTGGTTTTCGGGCCGATCCTTGATGTCGGAAATGAAGCTGCCATCGATCTTGATACTGTCGAACGGTAATTGCCGCAGGTTTGACAGCGACGAGAAACCCGCCCCGAAATCATCCAGCGCCACTGTGACGCCCAGTGCATGCAGCTGTCTTAGGGTGGATTGCGCCATGGCAAAATCCGACATGATTGCGGTTTCCGTCAGCTCGATTTCCAACCGGCGGGGATCAAAGCCCGTTTCCTCGAACACCTCTTTCATCCGCTCGACCAGATGACCGTCGCGGAACTGGGTCGGCGACACATTCACCGCCAGCCGCACCCGCGGATCCCAGCTGCGCGCCACAAGGCAGGCCTGGCGCAGGACGCTCCAGCCCAGCGGGGCAATCAGCCCGACATCCTCGGCGATTTCAATGAACAGATCAGGCGGCACCACGCCGCGGGTGGCGTGGGTCCAGCGCGCAAGCACCTCAAAGCCGCGCAACCTGTCGGTGGCAATGTCAAAGACCGGCTGAAAAAAGGGTGCGATTTCGTCATTCGCTACGGCCTCTTTCAGATCCAGCTCCAATGCGCGCCGCTCCCGCGCCTCATGTTCCAACTCTGCGTCGAACCAGGCAAATTGCCCACGGCCGCCTTTCTTGGCCGAATAGAGCGCCTGATCCGCGTATTGCAGGGCGTCTGACGCCTTATGCCGGGGTGTCAGCAAGGCCAGTCCGACACTGGTGCCGACGGACAGCCGGATACCATCCACCAGAATCGGCTGTGAAATCGCAGTCAGCAAACGCCGGGCGACGCTTTCAGCGCGCGTCGCGGTGGTCTCCGGAGCCAGCGCAATTGCAAATTCATCTCCGCCCAGACGCGCGACAAGATCATCCGCAGTGAGTTCTGCCCGCAGCCGCGCTGCACACTCCATCAGGACCAGATCGCCATAGGCATGTCCGTGGATGTCATTGACCGCCTTGAACCGATCAAGATCCAGCATCAGCACAACCCCGCCCGATGCCCCGTCTGCGCTGTCGAGCGTAGCCAGGTGATCGACGAACGCACGCCGGTTCGGCAGGCCCGTCAGGGGATCATGCCACGCGAACTGCTGCGCCTCTTTCTCGGCCCGGTCCCGTTCCCCTGCAACGCGGGCCAACTGGCGGGACCTTACGATCAGCGCAACAAACGACCCGAAGGCCAGATTGAGCACCAGAATGGCGATCTCGTCCAGCTCCCAGTCCTCATGCGCGCGACTATACTCGTAGAAGGTATCAAATGCATCGATTTCAACGCTGATCACAAAGGTTACCATCGTCCCTGCACAGATCAGCAGGTAGACCCAGTAGTCTTTCAATCTGGCGAAAAACGATGACACGAAGCAGCCCTAGTGCAAAAGGTTTCCCTTTGACTATGCCAGTTATCCTAAAAACACGTTCAGCAAGAAGAAGACGTTTATCTAAAGCTTTAACGGTTCCCTCCCCACATCCCGGCGCGGTGGTTTCCCGCCGGGTCTAGGGTTAGATTTCCTCGACGTCCAAAACACCTTCCAGCGACTTCAGCGCGCCCTTGATCTGCGGGTTGATCGGAAAGATCTGCCCCAGATCCATTTCCACATCGCCCGGAAGACCGGGATCCTGCAGATACATCAGCACCTCGCCCCGGCTGGCGTTGCGGGCGGCGGATTTTGCATCCTCCAGCACGCGGGCCACGGTGCCGATGGCGCTGGCATCACTGACATAGACCCTGAGCGAGCTTTTCCCGGCATCGGCAATAGCCGCATCGACTGGCCCGACCGAGCGCACCAACAGTTTCAGCTGATCGCTTTCCATGGTCGCCTCGGCGGTGATCACCACCTTGGCACCGGTCTCAAGGAACTCGCGCGACTTTTCCAGAACTTCGGAGAACAGGGTCACCTCGTAGGCGCCGCTGGTATCGCTGAGCTGGGCAAAGGCAAAGCGGTTGCCGCGCGCCGATTTGCGCTCCTGCCGCCCGGCGACAACCCCGGCCATCTTGGCCATGAAGGGACCGCGCTCGGCCTTGGCGGTGACCTCATCCAGGGTCATCACGTCCTTGCGTTTCAAGGCGGGCATATAGTCGTCCAGCGGGTGACCAGACAGGTAGAAACCGATCGCCTTGAACTCCTCGCCCAGACGTTCGGCAGGCAGCCAGTCCGGGGTACCAGCAAGGCGCGGTTCCGGCAGATCGTCGCCCGCCTCGCCGAATAGCGAGACCTGATTGGAATTCTTCTGTTCGTGGATCGCGGCAGAATAATTGACCAGCCCCTCGAGGCTTTCGAACAGGCGGCGGCGGTTGCTGTCGAGCTGATCAAAGGCTCCGGCCCGTACCAGCATTTCCAGCGGGCGCTTCCCGACCTTCTTCAGATTCACCCGGCGGGCAAAGTCGAAAATACTGACAAAGGGCCGTTCCGTGCCATCCTCGCGCCGCGCCGCTGTCACCAGCCGCATGACATCGACGCCGACGTTCTTGAGCGCGCCCAACGCATAGACCAGTTCGCCGTTCACCACGTTGAACGTCGCCTCTGACCGGTTCACGCAAGGCGGCACGTAGGGCAGGCTCAGCCCCTTTCGAACCTCTTCGAAATAGATCGCCAGCTTGTCCGTCAGGTGAATATCGCAGTTCATCACCCCGGCCATGAACTCCACCGGGTGGTTCGCCTTCAGCCAAGCCGTCTGGTAGGACACCACCGCATAGGCCGCCGCGTGGGATTTGTTGAAACCGTAGTTGGCGAATTTCTCCAGAAGGTCGAAAACCTCCGAGGCTTTCTTCTTGTCGACGCCATTTTCCGCGGCGCCCTTTTCGAATTTCGGGCGTTCGGCGTCCATCGCCTCCTTGATCTTCTTACCCATCGCGCGGCGCAAGAGGTCGGCGCCGCCAAGCGAATAGCCCGCCATGACCTGGGCGATCTGCATCACCTGCTCCTGATAGACGATGATGCCTTGGGTTTCCTCAAGGATATGGTCGATCAGCGGATGTACCGAGGTGATCTTGCGCTGGCCGTTCTTCACCTCGCAATAGGTTGGAATATTCTCCATCGGACCGGGACGATAGAGCGCCACCAGCGCAACGATATCCTCGATGCAGTTCGGCTTCATGCGCTTCAGCGCATCCATCATGCCGGTGGATTCCACCTGGAACACGGCAACCGTCTTGGCCGAGGAATAAAGCTTGTAAGAGGCCTCGTCATCCAGCGGGATGGCGTTGATCTCGTTCACCGCGCCTTCGGGCGGCTCATAAAGCTGGGTGCCATCGGCTGCGATGTGCAGATCGCGCCCGGACTGGTTGATAAGATCCACCGCGTTTTGAATTACGGTCAGCGTCTTCAAGCCCAGAAAGTCGAACTTCACCAGACCGGCCTGTTCCACCCATTTCATGTTGAACTGGGTCGCGGGCATGTCCGACCGCGGATCCTGATAAAGCGGCACCAGCGCATCCAGTGGCCGGTCGCCAATCACCACCCCCGCCGCGTGAGTCGAGGCATTCCTGAGCAGACCTTCGACCTGTTGACCGTATGTCAGAAGCCGGTCCACCACAGGCTCATTGCGGGCTTCTTCCTTCAAGCGAGGTTCGTCCTGCAAGGCCTTTTCGATGGAGACAGGTTTCACCCCTTCCACCGGGATCATCTTGGACAGGCGGTCCACCTGGCCATAGGGCATCTGCAAGACGCGTCCGATATCGCGCACCGCCGCCTTGGATAGCAATGCACCGAAGGTGATGATCTGGCCTACTTTGTCGCGGCCATATTTTTGCTGCACGTAGCGGATCGTCTCTTCACGCCGGTCCATACAAAAGTCGATGTCGAAGTCGGGCATCGACACCCGTTCCGGGTTGAGGAAGCGTTCGAACAGCAGGCTATAGCGCAGCGGGTCAAGGTCGGTGATGGTCAGCGCATAGGCCACCAACGAGCCCGCACCCGAGCCCCGCCCTGGCCCAACGGGGATATTGTTGTCCTTGGACCATTTGATGAAGTCGGCAACGATCAGGAAGTAGCCGGGGAAGCCCATGCCCTCGATGATGTCCAACTCGAAGTCGAGCCGTTTCTGGTATTCCTCTACGCTGACTGCGTGCGGGATCACGGCAAGGCGGTTCTGCAAGCCTTCGTTGGCCTGCCGCCTGAGTTCCTGCACCTCATCGTCGGCGAATTTCGGCAGGATCGGGTCGCGCCGATAGGCCATGAAGGCGCAGCGTTTAGCGATTTCCACCGTGTTCTCGACCGCTTCCGGCAGATCGGCGAAGAGCGTCACCATCTCCTGCTGGCTTTTGAAATAATGCTGCGCGGTCAGGCGGCGGCGCGGCTCGGACTGGTCCACATAGGCGCCTTCCGCGATGCAGATCATGGCATCATGCGCCTCATACATCTCGGTCTTGGGGAAATAGACGTCATTGGTGGCGACCAGCGGCAGTTCCATCGCATAGGCCATTTCCACATGGCCGCGTTCGGTCAGCTTTTCCGCATCGGGCTGCCCGTCCTCGCCCGGATGGCGCTGCAATTCTACATACAGCCGATCCGGGTAGATCGCCTTCAACCGCTGCATCAGCGCTTCGGCCGCCGGGCGCTGTCCCTGCTGCAAAAGCTGTCCCACCGGCCCGTCCGGCCCGCCGGACAGACAGATCAGACCCGCCGAATTGACCTCCAGATCCTCCAGCGTGACCTGCGGCAGCTGCCCACCCTTGTCCACGTAAAGACAGGAGGACAGCTTCATCAGATGCTCGTACCCCTCCTCGTTCTGGGCCAGCAAAACGATGGGGGCCGGCGCCTTGGGGCGCTCTCCCGGTTCGGTCTTCTCGAAAGTCAGATCCACCTGACAGCCGATGATGGGCTGGATCCCGGCGCCGGACAGGGTGACCGAGAACTCCAGCGCGGAAAACATCGCATTGGTATCCGTCACCGCAATGGCAGGCATATCGTTTGCCTTGCACAGATCCGGCAGCTTCTTCAGCCGCAGCGCCCCCTCCAGCAAAGAGTATTCGGTGTGGGTGCGCAGGTGAATGAATCGGGGAGCGTTGGTCATGGCTGCAAGCTATCCGATCCCACGTGCAGGAGAAAAGCGCATTCGTGCCGCGCCCGGCAGTTTGCGCGCTGCCGCCTGTCACCGCAGATTCTGTCTTTTCGCCTGAATAATGGGCTGTATTCTTCGCCTCTTTTTGAAAGTGTTTTCAACAGGCGCGGCAAGCCAGCGCACTCAAATCCCCGCTACCGCACTAATAACAAATGGAAATCATTCGACCGGACGATTTCACGGCCAAAAGCTTTTGCCGCCCGTAGTGTCGCTTTTTCTTGCCAGAATCCGCTTGGGCTTTCTAGGCTATGCTTAACAAGCATGCATATATCCCGCTGGCTCTTCTACGTCGCATCGAAGGGTTGGCAGTACGGGAAAACAGGGTAAGGCGACGGGTTTCACAAGATGACAATCACCTTTCATCTGAACGGTGAGGAGGTAACGCTGAGCGATGCGAATTCGTCGGCGACGCTGCTCGATTGGCTGCGCGAAGAGCGCGGCCTGACCGGCACCAAGGAAGGCTGCAACGAGGGCGACTGCGGCGCCTGCACGGTGATGGTGACCGATGAACAGGGCGCAAAGCCGCTGAATGCCTGCATTCTGTTCCTGCCACAGCTGAACGGCAAATCGGTGCGCACCGTCGAAGGCGCTGCCGGGCCGGACGGCAGCCTGCACCCGGTCCAAGACGCAATGATCAACCATCATGGCAGCCAGTGCGGGTTCTGCACCCCCGGCTTCGTCATGTCGATGGTCACCGCACACAAGAACGGCGCCCACGATTTCGACGACCAATTGGCCGGGAACCTGTGCCGTTGCACCGGCTATGCGCCCATCGTCCGCGCGGCCAAGGCGGCAGCCGACCAGCCTGTGCCCGACTGGATCGCGTCCGAGGCCCCACCTGCGGCCACACCCCTTGATAACATGCCGACCTCATCCGACGATCTCGCCGCGCTCTACGCCGCTTACCCCGAGGCAACGCTGGTGGCCGGGGCGACGGATGTCGGTCTCTGGGTGACCAAGGGCCTGCGCGATCTGGAACATATGATTTTCCTAGACCGCTGCACCGACCTGAAACAGATCGAGATCAGCGACGAGACAGTCCGCGTCGGCGCCATGGTCGACATGAACCGGATGCGGGCTGCCATCGCCCCGCTGCATCCCTCCTATGCCGAGATGATCCGCCGCTATGCCTCGCAGCAGGTGCGCGCAGCCGCCACGGTCGGCGGCAATATCGCCAATGGCTCCCCCATCGGGGACAACCCGCCCGCGCTCATCGCGCTAGGGGCGACACTGCATCTGCGCAAGGGCGATACCCGTCGCGATCTGCCGCTTGAAGACTTCTTCCTTGAATACGGCAAACAGGACCGTCAGCCGGGCGAATTCGTCGAGGCGGTTTCTTTCCCGCGTCAGCCCGATACCCTGCGCGTTTATAAGCTCTCCAAACGCTTTGACCAGGACATCTCGGCCGTGCTCGGCGCTTTCAATGTCACGGTCGAAGATGGCATCGTGCGCGCGGCGCGCATCGCCTTTGGCGGCATGGCAGGCATTCCCAAGCGCGCGTCCAATGTTGAGGCCGCTCTTATTGGGCAAACCTGGACACCGGCAACCATTGCCCTTGCCCAAGCGGAATTCGACAAGGACTTCACCCCGATGCGGGACATGCGCGCCTCGGATGAATACCGTCTCGACTGCGCCCGCAACATGCTGCAACGCTGTTTCGCGGATCTCGCGGGCGAAACCGTCAGCGTGCTGGAGGTGGGCCAATGAGCGTTGCAAAACCCCTGCCCCACGACGCCGCCCGCCTGCATGTGACCGGCGCCGCCCGCTATGTGGACGACACCCCGACGCCGCGCGGCACCCTACATCTGGCGTTCGGCTTGTCGCCCATCGCCAAGGGGTGCATCACCAAGATGGATCTGGAGCCCGCCCGCCAAAGCTCCGGCGTGGTCGCGGTGCTGAGCGCCGGTGATCTGCCCTTTGACAATGATGTCTCCCCGTCGAACCATGATGAGCCACTGCTGACATCCGGCGCGGTCAACTATGTCGGCCAGCCGGTGTTTCTGGTGGTGGCAACCAGCCACCGGGCCGCGCGCATCGCCGCCCGCAAGGCCGTCATCGACTACGCCGAGGAAACACCCCTGCTGACGCTGGAGGCCGCATTGGCCGCCGACAGCCGGTTCGAGGAAGGCCCGCGCATCTATCAAAAGGGCGATGCCGCCGCAGCCATCTCCGCCGCCCCTCGTATGGTCGAAGGCAGCTTTGATCTTGGCGGGCAAGAGCATTTCTACCTCGAAGGACAGGCTGCGCTGGCCCAGCCACAAGAGGATGGCGGCATGCTGGTCAATTCATCGACCCAGCACCCGACCGAGATCCAGCACAAGGTGGCCGAGGCCATCGGCTTGCCGATGCATGCGGTGCGGGTGGAGACCCGGCGCATGGGTGGCGGATTTGGCGGCAAGGAAAGCCAGGGCAACGCGCTGGCCGTCGCCTGCGCCGTGGCCGCGCGCCACACCGGGCGCCCGTGCAAGATGCGTTATGACCGCGATGACGACATGGTCATCACCGGCAAACGTCACGCCTTCCGCATTTCCTACCGGGCGGGGTTTGACACGGACGGCCGCCTATTGGGGGTGGAGTTCACCCATCTGGTGGATTGCGGCTGGGCGCAGGATCTGTCGCTGCCAGTGGCTGACCGCGCCATGCTGCACGCTGACAACGCCTATGCGATCCCCGCGATCCGCATCGAAAGTCATCGTCTCAAGACCAACCGGCAAAGCGCCACCGCCTATCGCGGCTTTGGCGGCCCTCAGGGCATGGTCGGGATCGAACGGGTGATGGATCATATCGCCCATGATCTGAAGCTGGACCCGGTCGAATTGCGGCAACGCAACTACTACGCCACCCCCGGCACCGCCACGGGCGACAACACCACCCCCTATGGCATGGAGGTCGGCGATTTCGAATTGCACGAGATGACCGCGCAATTGCTGGAGAGCGCGGATTATGCCGCCCGCAAGGCAGAAATCGCCGACTGGAACCAGAGGCAGACACACCTCAAACGGGGGCTTGCCTTCTCTCCGGTCAAATTCGGTATTTCCTTCACCCTGACCCACCTCAACCAGGCTGGGGCGCTGGTGCATGTCTATCAGGATGGCTCCGTCCACCTGAACCACGGCGGCACCGAGATGGGACAAGGATTGTTCCAGAAGGTCGCGCAGGTGGCCGCCAGCCGGTTTGGCATCCCACTGGAGAAGGTGAAGATCACCGCCACCGACACCGCCAAGGTGCCTAATACCTCCGCCACGGCGGCCTCTTCCGGGTCTGACCTCAACGGGATGGCGGTCAAGGCCGCCTGCGACACCATCCGTGCCCGCATGGCCGAACATCTGGCCAACCTGCATCAGGCAGCGCCTGCGGATGTGGTCTTTGCAGATGGCGTGGTTCGGATCGGCGACGCTCTGGAGCTCAGCTTCGATGCGGCGGCGAAACTATGCTACGAGGGGCGGATCAGCCTGTCGTCGACCGGCTTCTACAAGACTCCAAAACTGGAGTGGGACCGGATCAAGGGCCAGGGGCGCCCCTTCTTCTACTTTGCCTATGGCGCCGCCCTGACCGAGGTTGTGGTGGACCGGCTGACCGGCGAAAACCGCATCCTGCGCGCCGATATCCTGCATGACGCAGGCGCCTCGCTGAACCCGGCGCTGGACATCGGCCAGGTCGAAGGCGGCTATGTGCAGGGCGCCGGATGGCTCACCACCGAGGAGTTGGTCTGGGACGACAAGGGCGCTCTGCGCACCCATGCGCCTTCGACCTACAAGATCCCCGCCTGCTCTGACCGCCCGGATATCTTCAACGTGGCGCTTTTTGACGGGCAGAACCGCGAAGAAACCATCTACCGGTCCAAGGCGGTGGGCGAGCCGCCCTTCATGCTGGGGATTTCGGCTTGGCTGGCGCTGTCGGATGCGGTGTCCGCCTTTGGTGCGGCCTATCCTGCCCTTGATGCACCGGCCACCGCCGAAGAGATCTGGCGCGCGGCGCGGAGGACCAGTGATGGGACTTGATCTGGACGGGCTCAAGGCCGCAGTAACAGCACACGGTCGTGTCACCCGCGTAGTGATCGCCGCCATCCGCGGCTCCTCCCCGCGCGAAGTGGGCGCCGCCATGCTGATCTGGCGCACAGAGGATGGTTTTGCCCAATCCGGTACCATCGGCGGAGGCGCGCTTGAATATGAAGCAGCGCAAACGGCCGCCGTGCAGGACAGGGCATCGGTTCTCAGCACCCACGCGCTTGGCCCCGATCTGGGCCAGTGCTGCGGCGGATCGGTAACGCTGCTGAGCGAAGTCTATGAGGCGAATGACCTAGAACGCCTCGACACCGAGGTGATCGCGCGCCCTGCAGGACAGGACAGCCCGATGCCGCTCACGGTGCGGCGTCTGCTGACCCGGCAGCGCAATCAGGGCCAGCGCCCGGCCCCGCAGCTGATCGACGGCTGGATGATCGAAGCCAGGCACCGGCCAGAGCACCCGTTGTGGATCTGGGGCGCGGGCCATATCGGGCGCGCGCTGGTCGATGTTCTGGCGCCCCTGCCCGATCACGACATCACCTGGGTCGACACCGCCCGAAACCGTTTTCCCGAGCATATTTCGGACACCATAACCCCAGTATGGGCTGAAAATCCGTCGCTTTTGGTGGCTCACGCGCCGTCAACTGCCCGACATCTGGTTCTGACCTATTCCCATGAGCTAGATCTGGCGCTATGCCACGCACTGCTGAAACATGACTTTGCCTTTGCCGGGCTGATCGGCTCCGCGACCAAATGGGCGCGCTTCCGTTCCCGGCTTGCAGCCCTAGGCCACGCCCCCGCGCGGATTGACCGGATCACCTGCCCGATTGGGGATCCGGCCCTGGGCAAACACCCGCAGGCAATCGCGGTCGGTGTGACGGCGCAGCTGCTGGCGCTGGATGCAAGAGGCAGCGCAGAACAGGAACTAAGAAAGGACCGGCACGCGTGACTGTACCCCTTCTGAGCCTCCAGGGCCTGACCAAGGCCTACCCGGGCGTCGTTGCCAACGATCAGGTGTCCTTCGACATCGGCGAAGGCGAGGTCCACGCCCTTCTGGGCGAAAACGGCGCCGGCAAATCCACCCTCGTGAAAATGATCTACGGGCTGGTGAAGCCGGACAGCGGCCAGATGCTGCTGCGCGGAGCGCCCTTTGCCCCGGCCGAGCCGCGCGCCGCCCGCGCCGATGGCATCGCCATGGTATTCCAGCATTTTTCCCTGTTCGATGCGCTGAACGTGGCGGAAAACATCGCCCTTGGCATGGAAAACCCGCCGCCGCTACGCGATCTGGCCAGCCGCATCCGCGAGGTCTCTGAAACCTATGGTCTGCCGCTCGATCCATTCCGCACAGTGGGCGATCTCTCTGCCGGGGAACGCCAGCGGGTCGAGATCATCCGCTGCCTGCTGCAGGACCCGAAATTGCTGATCATGGACGAGCCAACCTCGGTGCTGACCCCGCAGGAGGTCGAGATCCTGTTCGAGACCCTGCAGAAACTGCGCAGCGAAGGCACCTCGATCCTTTATATCAGTCACAAGCTGGAAGAGATCCGTACCCTGTGCGATCACGCCACCATCCTGCGGCTGGGCAAGAATGTCGGCGAATGCACCCCATCCGAAACCTCGGCCCGCGACATGGCCGAGATGATGGTGGGTACCGCTCTCAAGACCCCGGAACGCGCTGGCCGGGATCTGGGCGACGTGGCGATGGACATCAGCGGCTTGTCGGTTCCCGCACCTTCGGCCTTTGGCACCGCGCTGAAAAATGTCCACCTGAGCGTGCGCAAGGGAGAGATCCTGGGCATCGGCGGCGTGGCCGGCAACGGCCAGGATGAGCTGCTGGCAGTTCTGTCGGGTGAGACCCTGTCGGTTCCGGATGCGGTGAAACTTCACGGGAAGCCAATCGGCAAGCTGGGTCCGGTTGCGCGGCGCCGCCTTGGGCTGCTGTCGGCCCCCGAAGAACGCCTTGGCCATGCGGCAGCGCCGGACATGAGCCTCACGGAAAATGCCATGCTGACCGCCGCCGTACGCGAAGGCCTGGTCAGCCGCGGGTTCCTCAATTGGCCCGCCGCCAAGGCGTTTGCCAAACGCGTGATTTCCGAATTCGACGTGCGCACGCCGGGACCGGAAAACGCGGCGCGCTCCCTGTCCGGGGGCAACCTGCAGAAATTCGTCATCGGCCGCGAGGTGCTGCAACGCCCCGAGGTGCTGGTGGTGAACCAGCCCACATGGGGCGTCGATGCCTCTGCCGCCGCCGCGATCCGGCAATCGCTACTGGATCTGGCCGCAGGTGGCACCGCCGTCATCTGCATCAGTCAGGATCTGGACGAGTTGATGGAGATTTCCGACAGTTTCGCCGCTCTCAACGAAGGCCGCCTGAGCGCCCCGCGCCCGGCTGCGGGGCTGACGGTGGATGAAATCGGCCTGATGATGGGCGGCGCCCACGGCATGGAGGTGGCGCATGTCTGATCTCTGCCAGTATTTGACTATTAATGAAGGAGCCGACGCATGATCCGGCTTGAGAAACGGCCACAGCCGTCGCGCGCCTGGTCGATGGCCACGCCGCTGGTGGCGGTGCTGGCAACGATGATCGCGGGCGGGCTGTTGTTCGCAATCCTGGGCAAGGACCCGGTCGAGGCGATCCGCACCATCTTCTGGGAACCGCTGTTTGGCGAGTTCGCCTTCTACTACCGCCCGCAGTTGCTGATTAAAGGCGCGCCGCTGGTCTTGATCGCCATCGGCCTGTCCTTGGGCTTTCGCGCCGGGATCTGGAACATCGGTGCCGAGGGACAGTATATCATGGGCGCGCTGTTCGGCGCCGGAATGGGGCTGGCCTTTTATCCCCATGAAGCCTGGTACATCTTCCCGCTCATGGTCCTCGCAGGGGCCTTTGGCGGCTGGATCTGGGCGATGATTCCGGCCTTTCTGAAGGTTCGCTTCGGCACCAATGAAATTCTCGTCTCCTTGATGCTGGTCTATGTGGCCGAACAGTTCCTCGCCTCCATGTCGCTGGGATTGCTGAAAAACCCCGAAGGCTTTGGCTTTCCCGGCAGCCGCAACCTGCAACAATATGAAAGCGCCCATAACGCCGATCTGATCGCAGGCTCCGGCATGCACTGGGGTGTGGTTGCCGCGCTGATCGCGGTGATCTTTGCCTATGTCCTGCTGAACCGGCACATGCTGGGCTATCAGATCCGCCTGACCGGCGAAGCGCCGCGCGCCGCGCGTTTTGCCGGCGTGAACCCGGCGCGGCTGGTGCTGTTCTGCCTTGGCACCTCCGGCATGCTGGCCGGCCTTGCGGGCCTGTTCGAGGTCTCCGGCCCGTCGGGCCAGGTCTCGATCGATTTCAACGTGGGCTATGGGTTCACTGCCATTATCGTGGCCTTTCTTGGTCGCCTGCATCCCGTCGGGATCCTGCTGGCAGGAGGGCTGATGGCGCTGACGTATATTGGCGGCGATATCGCGCAATCGAACATGGGCCTGCCCTCGGCAGCGATCCAGGTCTTCCAGGGGATGCTTTTGTTCTTCCTTCTGGCATTCGACCTGCTCACCAATTTCCGTATCGCAATCGGCAAGCCGGAGGTGGCGTGATGGGAGACACTGCAACAAATCTCGTTTTCGGCATCCTGGGTGCGTTGGTCGTGTACGCCGTACTGCATCTAGCTGGATTGCAATTGTGGATTATTGCACTGGCAATGTTCTGGTTCATTACTATTCCGGTCATCGTAGCAGTAGCCTTTGTTGGGCAGACAACATCGCAACCTGTACTGAAGCGTGTACTGTCCAGCACAGCCGTCGCAACTGGCACATTGTTCGCAGCAAGCGGCTTCCTTCTCCTAGCTTTGGCCATGAGGGACATCTAATGGATCTTTCTGCAATCAATCCGGTCCTGCTGATCGCCTCCCTCATGGTGGCAGCCACACCCTTGCTGCTGGCCGCCGTGGGCGAGCTGGTGGTGGAAAAGGCAGGCGTTCTGAACCTTGGCGTCGAAGGCATGATGATCACCGGCGCCATCGCCGGCTTTGCCACCGCCGTCGAAAGCGGCTCACCGCTCTTCGGCTTTGTCATCGCCGCAGTGGCGGGGGCGACGCTGTCCACCCTCTTCGCCATCCTCACCCAGTTTGCCAAGGCCAACCAGGTCGCATCGGGCCTGTCACTCACGCTCTTCGGGCTCGGAATCTCGGCGCTGATGGGACAAAGCTATGTCGGCATCAAACCGCCGCAGATGCAGGACATCCATATCCCGGTACTGAGCGATCTGCCCGTCGTTGGACCGATCCTGTTTGGCCATGACATCATCCTCTATTTCGGCATTGTCCTGACAGCGGTGGTCTGGGTGGTACTGAAATACACCCGTGTGGGTCTGATCCTGCGCGCGGTCGGGGAAAACCACGATGCGGCCCACGCGCTTGGCTACAAGGTGCTGCGCATCCGGGTGCTGGCGATCCTGTTCGGCGGCGCCTGCGCAGGCATGGGCGGTGCCTATATCAGCCTGATCCGGGTCCCCCAGTGGACCGAAGGCATGACCGCCGGCATCGGCTGGATCGCCCTTGCGCTGGTGGTCTTTGCCAGCTGGAAACCCTGGCGGGTGCTGCTGGGCGCCTATCTTTTCGGCGGTGTTACCGTGGTGCAGCTTAATCTTCAGGCAGCAGGCGTTGCCATCCCGGTCGAGTATCTGGCAATGTCACCCTATCTGATCACCATTGTGGTGCTTGTCATTCTATCAGCGGATAAGAGCAGCGCACCCGCTGCCCTTGGCCGCAATTTCCATGCCTCCCGTTAGGATCTGACGGCAGGCCAAACACCCTGCCCGGGCATCCGGGCACATTATAAACAACACGGGGGATCCCTTTGATGAAACTGACGACACTTCTGACCAGCGCCGCCATGGCGCTTGGCCTTGCGACCGGCGCGATGGCCGAAGACAAGACCAAGGTAGGCTTTGTCTATGTCGGTCCCGTCGGCGACGGTGGCTGGACCTATGAGCACAATCAGGGCCGCCTGGCCGTAGAAGAGGAATTCGGCGACAAGGTCGAAACCGTTTACGTGGAAAACGTCGCCGAAGGCCCCGACGCCGAGCGCGTGATCACCCAGATGGCCCTTCAAGGCGCGGATCTGATCTTCACCACTTCGTTCGGCTACATGGATCCCACGATCAACGTCGCCAAGAAATTCCCGAACGTGAAGTTCGAGCACGCCACCGGCTACAAGCGCGCCGACAACGTCTCGACCTATTCTGCACGCTTCTATGAAGGCCGCGCCGTTCAGGGCACCATCGCGGGCAACATGACCGAGAGCAACATCGTCGGCTACATCGGCTCCTACCCGATCCCCGAAGTGATCCGCGGCATCAACTCTGCCTATATCCACGCCAAGAAAGTGAACCCCGACGTCACCTTCAAGATCGTCTGGGCTTTCACCTGGTTCGACCCGGCCAAAGAAGCCGACGCCGCCAAGGTTCTGATCGAACAGGGCGCCGACGTGATCCTGCAGCACACCGACTCCACTGCGCCGCAGGCGGCCGCACAGGCCGCAGGCAACGTGATCACCTTTGGTCAGGCTTCCGACATGGCCGAGTATGCGCCGAAACCGCGCGTCTCCTCGATCATCGACAACTGGGCGCCCTATTACATCGCCCGTACCAAGGCCGTGATGGACGGCACCTGGACCTCGGTTGACACCTGGGACGGCATCGGCCCGGGCATGGTGGGCATCGGTGAAATCTCCGACGCGGTTCCCGCCGACGTAAAAGAAGCCGCGCTGGCGCTGAAAGCCTCGATCGCGGACGGTTCCTATCACCCGTTCACCGGCCCGCTGAACAAGCAGGACGGTTCGGCATGGCTGGCAGAGGGTGAAACCGCCGATGACGGCACCCTGGCCGGCATGAACTTCTTTGTGGAAGGCATCGAAGGCGATATCCCGCAGTAAGCGGCTTGCCCAGACGAGTTACGGAAAGGCCCGCCAGATTGGCGGGCCTTTTCTTTTGGTGGCTGCAGTTCTCCTCTGCACAGCCACTCCGCAAATCTTGGGCGACCCCAACTTCTGCAGCAAAGCAACCTTTTGCAGACCACGACCAACTCTCCTAATATCCTCATCGCACCAGCATCGGCGGGCGCTAGACCGGGAGGCCTAGAAAAGGATGGAGTTTTTCGATTACGGCTATCTCTTGGCGGGCGACTGGCTCCCCTACTCCACCGCCCTTGCCGTGGTTGCTTGCGCAGCGTCTATTCTCACGATCCGGCGTCTGCCGAACCAGCCATGGCGCGCATTTTTCCTGTCCTGCCTGATCGCCTTTTGCGTGGCGTTCCTGCTCTCCGGAACCAGGTTCGGTTTTTCGGGCGGTGCCGAGGCGCTGTTCTGGAACGTACTGGGCGCAGGTCTGCTTGCTCAGATCTGGCTTCCGGTCTGTGCGGTCACTCACATTATCGCACGACGGGATCGGATCAGACGCCGATAAGCTGGCGCATAGACAGCGCAGCCTCGACAGTAATCACCGGGGGGCCTAGCGCTTCTGCGAGAACACCCGATAGGCCAACAGCACGCGCGACGCAGCCGTCACGAAGCACAAGGCGCCGAACACCCAGGCCATCAGGGCAAAGGCCCCCGGAAACAGGCACAGCGCCACGAAGAACCCGATTGTCTCGGCCCCTTCCAGCAGCCCCCCGGTAAAGTAGAGCGTTTTGACGCCGCGCGCGGTGCTGGACATCTGGTGCCGCTCGGCCAGGATGGAATAGCCAAGGAAGCTGGCACCGTTCACGTAAAAAGACATGAGCAGAAAGGCACCTGCCGCGCCATTTGCCCCAGGGTTCGCCAGCACGAATGCCAAGGGCACCGCTCCGTAGAACAGGAAATCGCAGGTGATATCGAGATAGCCACCAAAGCCCGTCGGCGCGCTGGCCCGCGCCACCGCCCCATCCAGCCCATCGGCAAGGCGTGACAGCAACAACGGCAGCAGCGCCCAGCCAAACATCCCGAGAGCAATCAGCGCAGCCGACAGAAGCCCCAGCGCCAGCCCTAACAGCGTCACCTGATTGGCACTGATCCCCCAGCGCGCAATGACCCTGCCCTGCGCGTTCAACGCAGGGTCGATCAACGGGCGGATGCGGGCATCAAACATGGCTCTGTTGTGCCCTGCAAACGCTGCGCGCTCCAGTCACAATTGCGCGCAGCGGCGTTTTTGGCAGAAGCCTGTTGTTGCGTCATCTTCGCTCTTTTCCCTGTTCCCGCGACGTGGCAGGTTGCCGCCATGACACGCATCCTGACCACCCCCGACCACGCCCCCGTCAGCCGCTTTGCCTTTGGCACCATGCAGTTCGGAGGCCGCGCCGACGCAACGCAATCGGCCGAAATGTATGACGCCTGCCGCGCAGCCGGGATCACCCATTTCGACACCGCCTGGGTCTATAACGAGGGCGAAAGCGAGAAGATCCTCGGCCGCCTGATCAAGGGGGAGCGCGACAAGCTGCTGATCGCGACCAAGGTGGGCTATACCGGCGGCGCAGGGGAAGCCAACATGCGAGCGCAGTTCGACACCTGCCGGGCGCGGTTAGATCTGGATATGGTGGATGTCCTTTACCTGCACCGGTTCGATCCCGAAACCGACCTCACCGAAACGCTGGAATGTTTTGCATCCCTGAAACAACAGGGGATGATCCGCTATGTGGGCCTGTCGAATTTCGCCGCCTGGCAGGTGGTCAAGGCGCAGATGATCGGCGCCAAATTCGATTTGTCGATTGATATCCTGCAGCCGATGTATTCCCTGGTCAAACGCCAGGCCGAGGTCGAGATCCTGCCCATGTGCGCAGATCAGGACATCGCCATCGCGCCCTACTCTCCGCTGGGCGGCGGACTGCTGACCGGCAAATACGCCGAGGGCAGTGGCGAAGGGCGCCTGCAGGAAGATCCCCGCTACAACAGCCGCTATGGGCAGGACTGGATGCACCGCGCCGCCGCAGATCTGGCCGCGCTGGCGCAAGAGCTTGGCACCGATCCGGCGACCCTTGCCGTGGCCTGGGTGGCGGCCCATTCCAGCGGTCCGATGCCGATCATCTCGGGACGCACCGCAGAACAACTTGCGCCGTCGCTTGCGGCGATGGATTTCGATATGAGTGCCGATCTTTATGCGCGGATTTCAGCGCTCAGCCCGCGCCCGGCGCCGGCGACAGACCGGCTGGAAGAACAGGACGAAGGTATTTAGGCATGAGTGATTTTATCGTCATTGGCGGCGGCATCGCAGGGATCAGCGCCGCCGCACGGCTGTCGGAGCTCGGCAGCGTCACGGTACTGGAGGCGGAAGAGGCGCTTGGCTATCACGCCTCGGGGCGCTCGGCCGCCATGTTCGAGGAAAGCTATGGCAACCCAGCCGTTGTCGCGCTCAACAAGGCCAGCGCCGACTACCATTACAATGCCAATGGCGGTTACCTGACGCCGCGCGGTTTCATGCTGGTGGCAGGCCCCGGCGAAGAAGACGGGTTTGCGGCAGATGTCGCAGAACTGGATCTGCACAAGATCCATATCGACGATGCCTATGCCCGGGTGCCGATCCTGAATCCGGCCTCCGTCACCATGACCGCCCTGCACGAGGATGCGCAGGATCTGGATACCGACCGGATGATCCAGGATTTTGCCCGCGTGGTTCGCGGTGCAGGCGGACAGGTGATCACACGGGCCGAGGTCACCGCGATCCAGCATAGCGGGTCAGGCTGGCAGGTGACGGCAGGCGGTCGGGCCTATGTAGGCAAGCAACTAATCAATGCCGCAGGGGCCTGGGTGGATCGTATCGCCGCCCTTGCCGGGGTTGCGCCCATCGGGATCACTCCCAAGCGCCGCTCCATGGCGCGACTGCCCGCGCCGGGCGGTCACGATGTCACAAAGTGGCCGATGATGATGGGTGTCGGGGAGTGTTGGTACGCCAAACCCGATGCAGGCAAGCTGCTGGTCTCCCCTGCGGATGCCGACCCGGTTGAGCCGCACGATGCCTTTGCCGACGATATGGTGCTGGCCGAAGGGCTGGCGCGTTATGAGGAAAAGGTAACCGAACCCGTCACACGGGTCGAAAGCAACTGGGCCGGTCTGCGCAGTTTCGTCAGCGATGGCGCGCTGGTGCTGGGCGCGGACCCTGACCGCCCCGATTTCATCTGGTGCGCGGCGCAGGGCGGCTATGGCTTTCAGACCGCACCAGCCGCCTCGCGCCTGCTGCGCGATCTGATCGGCGGCAGGACGCCCGAACTGGACCGCGATATCATTACCTCCCTGTTACCAGAAAGGCTGCGCTGATGCCCGTTCGCTCTGTTCCCGGCACCGCCTCTGTCGCCGCTGCGCAGGATGGCAAGCTCTTCGCCCCCTCTGCCGAGCGCAATATCGATCCCCTGTGCGATCTCTTGGCCGACATCGCCCCTGAAACCGGCAGCGCGCTGGAGATCGCCAGCGGCACCGGTCAACATGTGGTGGCCTATGCCCGGCGCCTGCCAGGGTTGATCTGGCAACCGACCGAGGTGGACGCAGCCCGGCGCGCCAGCATCGATGCCTATGTCGCAGAGGCAGGCCTTGATAACCTGCGCCCCGCTGCAGAACTGGATGCGACAGCACCGGGATGGGCCGCAACGGTCGGGCCAGTCGATTTCATCATCCTGTCGAACCTTCTGCACCTTATCACCGAGGAAGACGCCAAGACCCTGATCCGCGAAGCCGCACGCGCGCTGGCCTCGGCCGGCAGGATCGCGATCTATGGACCCTTCATGCGCGCTGGTGAGCTGACAAGCGAAGGCGATCAGAGGTTCCACGCCTCTCTGACGGACCATGATCCGCAGATCGGCTACAAGGACGATTTCGACACCATCGACTGGCTGCTGGAGGCGGGCCTTGATCTGGCCGAGGTGATCGAAATGCCAGCAAACAATCTGGCCCTGGTGGCGCAAAAACCGGATTTCTGACCCAGATCAAAGCCGCAGTACTGCAGCCACCCTACTCCTTCAGGAAAATGAATATGATGATGAAGGACAGATCATGGGCTGGCAGGAGAAACTGGACGGAACCCGCAACGGGCTGCGCAATCTGAACCGGGCGATCCCCGAGACCGCGCAGGCCTTTGGCGCCCTTGGCAAGGCGGTGAAGCAGGGTGGCACGCTGGAGTTCAAGCAGAAGGAATTCGTGGCGCTTGGCATCGCGGTCGCCCTGCGGTGTGAGGACTGTATCGGGCTGCACGTGGAAACCCTGATCAAGGCTGGCGCCACCCGCGAAGAAGTGGCCGACGTACTGGCGATGTCGATCCAGATGGGCGGCGGACCCGCGATGATGTACGCGGCCAAGGCGATGACCTGCTTTGACGAACTGACCGCCGCCTGAGGCGTGGATCACCACACACAGAATGGCCTGTTCCATTCGAAAAACAGCGGCTAGGCTTCCGGAAAAGATCAACCGGGAGCCTGCCATGAAAGATCAACGTCACACACCCACCTGGACCAGCTTTGAAGAGGCTGGGAAGGCAGACTGGGATGCGGTCATGGAGTATGAGGAGGCCTATAACGCCGCCCTGCCCGACCGCATTCTGGACGCGATCCGCTCGCTTGACGAGGACTGGACGCCCTACCCGGTGAACCGCTTCCAGCATTGTCTTCAGGCCGCCACCCGCGCCCATGCCGATGGCGCCGATGACGAAATCGTCGTTGCGGCGCTGGTGCATGATGTGGGCGATATCCTGTCGCCCTATAACCACGGCGAACTGGCCGCCGCGATGATGAAACCCTATGTCAGCGAACGCACCTGGTGGATCCTGAAACACCACTGCGTCTTTCAGGGGTATTACTACAATCACCACCTTGGCGGCGACCGCCACGCACGCGACAAATACCGCGACAGCCCCTATTGGGAAGACTGCCGCAAATTCTGTCACGACTATGATCAATGCGCCTTTGACCCGGATTACCCGACGAAACCGCTGGAATTCTTCGAACCGATCCTGCGCCGGGTGCTCGCGCGCGGCGAAGGCCACATGGAGCTGAACGAGACCAGCGACAGCTGAGCCGGCTCAGCCGCCCATGATCCACAGGATGCCGCTCCAGATGATCGGCAGCAGCAGCGCGGTTGCGAGCGCGTTGAGGCCCATGGCAAGGCCGGAAAAGGCGCCTGCGGTTTCGTTCACCTGCAGCGCTCGAGCGGTACCGATCCCGTGGCTGGCGGTGCCAATCGCCAGCCCCCGCGCGCGCCAGTCGACCACGCCGGTCACGTCCAGAACCTTCGGCCCCAGCATGGCGCCAAGAATACCGGTCACGATCACCAGAACCGCGGTCAGCGACGGCAGGCCGCCCAGTTTCTCGGCAATGCCCATTGCCACGGGCGCCGTCACCGATTTCGGCGCCACCGATGCAAGAACCGCCTCGGAACTGCCTGCAATCCAGGCCACCGCCACGGCCGACAGGATGGCGGTCAGCGATCCGGCAACAAGGCTCACCACGATGGCCAGAGCCGAACGGCGCACCCGGTACCATTGCCGATAGAGCGGCACCGCAAGGGCCACCGTGGCAGGCCCCAGCAGGAAGTGCACGAACTGGGCGCCCTCGAAATAACTGCCATAATCCGTCCCGGTCAACATCAGCACAGCCACAACGATTAGCACCGCCCCCAGCACCGGGTTCAGCAATGGGTTCCTGCCGGTTTTCTCAAACAGGAAACTGGCCAGCTGAAAGGCCACCAGCGTCAGGGTGAGATGGAACAGCGGCGATGCGCTGAGATAGACCCAGGTGTCCTGCAGGTTATCCATCGGCCGACCCTGCCCCCAGCCACTGCATCAAAAGCCCGGTGACCGCGATGGTCGCCAACGTCGAGACCACCAGCGCCAGCCCCAGCGGCAACAGCGCCTGTCCCAGCAGCTGGAAATGCAGGATTACCCCGGTCCCGGCCGGCACAAACAACAGCGACATTGAGCGCAACAGACCGTTTGCCGTCTGATCCAGCTGCGCGGGCACCCGGCCCAGCAACATCAGAATGACAAACAGAAACACCATGCCCAGCACCGGCCCCGGTATAGGCAGCGCCAAGGCGCCGGTGATGAACTCCCCAGCCAGCTGACACACCAGTATAAGCGTAAGGAAACCCAGCATCTTATCCCTCCTGCACCTGATGAGGTGACTGTGGCATCCCTCTGGCATCCAAACAAGCGGTGTGCCCTCTCATCGGGTCGGACAAGGCAGCAGGCTTACGGGGAATAGGAAATCCGGTAGACGGCACCGGCAAAATCATCCGACACCAGAATGGAGCCATCCGGGTGCTGGATGACATCCACCGGGCGACCATCATATTCACCGTCTTGGTTCAGCCAGCCTTCGGCAAAGGGTTCGATGGCCGCGTTCCCCTGCGCGTCGATGAAGGTCACCATCACCCGTGCGCCGACACGCTCGGAGCGGTTCCAGGACCCATGCTGGGCGGAAAAGATCGCGTTGAGGTATTTTTCGGGGAACATGTCCCCGGTGTAGAAACTCATGCCCAGATCGGCCGCATGGGCGATGGTTTCGACCGCAGGCATGACCACCTCGACCGGAACCTCCTGCCCCGCGTATTCGCGCGTCCGGGTGGAGCCGCCACCGTACCAGGGAAAGCCGAAATGCTGGCCCTTTTCCGTCTGGCGGTTGATTTCGCCGGGCGGAATGTCGTCACCCATGCCATCGACCTGATTGTCGGTCCACCACAGCTCTCCGGTTTCCGGGTGAAAGTCATGTCCAACGGAATTGCGCGCGCCATAGGCAAAGACTTCGCGCCCACTGCCATCACGGTTCATGCGGATGATCCCGCCAATCCCGGTTTCATTGTAAAGCGCCAGCTTTTCCGGTGGCGCCACGTTGAAGGGCTGCCCAAGCGAGATATACAACTTGTTGTCCGGCCCCAGCTTGATGACCCGCGCCGTGTGATAAGAGCTTTCCTCGGCCTCGGGGATCAGGCTGCCCTGCGGCACGATTGGCACCGCGACCATGTCAGCGTTCTGATCGAAGGCCTCGGCGCCCGCAATGCGCAAAACCCGGTTACGTTCGGCGATGAACAGATCACCGTCCGGAGAAACCTCCACGCCATTGGGGATATCAAGGCTCAGGGAGGGCGCGAAATCCTTGACCTCATCCACAGCGCCGTCGCGGTCACGGTCCAGAACCGCCCAGACCTTGTCCCGCCTTGTGCCGACGAACAGGACTGTGCCACCAGGGGAAAGCGCCATGTGGCGGGCACCGGGAACCAGCGCATAGAGTTCGATCCTGAACCCCGTCGGCAAACGGATGCCCTCCAACACGCGCCGCAACGCATCGGCATCTGCCGTGTCTTGGTCGATATAGGTGTGTTCGGCGGATCCGGTGATCCTGATCGCACCCGGTTCTCCGGGGGCAGACTGCGCAGATGCAGACGCAGCAAACATCAGGCACAAAGCTGCACTGCCAAAGACCAGTCTCATCCTCTTCTCCCTGAAATCGCAAATTCGATCAACAACCCGCAGACGCCACAGCCATGCGCGGCACCTCGCAAAGGATAGTCGGAAAAAGAAGCAGGACAACCGGCAGCAAAGCGCGACCGGTCCGTCATTCCAACAAAAAAGCCCCAGCACGGTGGCCGGGGCTTTGCTGTTTTATCCGTTCACACGGATCTTTTCGTTCTTCGGATCATAGGGGCTGTCGCAGGTCACGACCGCATCCCACAGCTGGTCCAGCATCTTGACCTTCAGCTTGGTGCCTTCCACCGCGTATTCCGGTTTCACATAGCCCATGCCGATGCTCTTCTCGAAGGCCACCGAATAGCCGCCGGTGGTCAGACGCCCGACGCGGGTGCCATCCTCGGCATAAAGCGCCTCGCGGCCCCAGGGATCGGTGTCGGACGGACCGTCGATCAGAATGGTGCAGCACTTGGAGCGGATGCCCTTGGCGACCATTTCGTCCTTGCCGTAGAAGTCCTTCTCCAGATCGACGAAGCGCGGCAGGTCTGCCTCAAGCGGGGTCGCGTCGCGGCCCAGCTCGTGCCCAAAGGCGCGGTAGCTCTTCTCCTGACGCAGCCAGTTCTGGGCGCGGGCGCCGACCAGCTTCATACCGTGCTTCTCGCCTGCATTCTCCAAGAGGTCGAACAGGTAGTTCTGCATCTCGATCGGGTGATGCAGCTCCCAGCCCAGCTCACCCGTATAGGCTACGCGGATCGCATTCACCGGGCACATGCCCAATTCGATCTGTTTGGCCGACAGCCAGGGGAAGCGTTTGTTGCTGAGCGCGGTCTCCGGATCAGCGTCCTTGATCACCTCTTTAAGCACATCGCGGGACTTGGGGCCAGCGATGGCGAAGACGCCCCACTGGGTGGTCACGTCCTGGATCTCGATATAGCCGAACTCCTCCATCTTGTCCTCGGCCGCCTTGCGCAGGTAGTCCGCGTCATATTCGGTCCAGGCACCCGCAGAGACGAGGTAATAGTTGTTCTCGCCGTTGCGCACGATGGTGTATTCGGTGCGGGTGGTCCCGGCCGAGGTCAGCGCATAGGTCAGGTTGATCCGGCCCACCTTGGGCAGCTTGTTGCAGGTGAACCAGTCGAGGAACTGGGTGGCACCGGGGCCCTTGACCACGTGTTTGGTGAAAGCGGTCGCGTCGATCAGGCCGACGCCTTCACGGATCGCCTTGGCCTCTTCGACCGCGTATTGCCACCAGCCACCACGGCGGAACGAACGTGCATCGTGGTCGAAGTTCTCCGGCGCATCCAGCGGGCCGAAATAGTTCGGGCGTTCCCAACCGTTGACCCAGCCGAATTGCGCACCGCGGGCGGCCTGACGGTCATAGGCCGGCGAGGTCCGCAAGGGGCGGCAGGCCGGGCGCTCTTCGTCCGGGTGGTGCAGGATGTAGACGTGCTCGTAGGCTTCCTCGTTCTTGCGCGCGGCGAACTCGGTCGTCATCCAGTTGGAGGAGTACCGCTTGGGGTCGAGCGACGCCATGTCGATCTCGGCCTCGCCATCGACCATCATCTGCGCCAGGTAATAGCCGGTGCCGCCCGCAGCAGTGATGCCGAAGGAGAAGCCTTCGGCCAGCCACATGTTGCGCAGACCGGGCGCCTGGCCGACCAGCGGGTTGCCGTCGGGCGTATAGCAGATCGGGCCGTTGAAATCGTCCTTGAGGCCGCTTTCGGCACAGGAGGGCACGCGCTCTGCCATCGCCATGTATTGATCGGCGATCCGGTCCAGATCCAACGGGAACAGATCAGCGCGGAAGCTGTCCGGCACGCCATGCTCGAACCGCGCGGGCGCGCCATGTTCATAGATGCCGAGGATCCAGCCGCCACGCTCTTCACGCGCGTAGGATTCATTGTCGGCATCACGCACGACGGGGTGCTCCGGGTTGCCCGCTTCACGCCATTTGACCAGCTCGGGGTCCTTGTCCATGACGATGAAGGTGTGCTCGACCGGGATCGCGGGCATCTTGATACCCAACATCTTGGCGGTGCGCTGCGCGTGGTTGCCGGAGGCGGTCACCACGTGCTCGGCGGTGATCACCACCTGCTCGTCGCTCTCGACGAGGTTGCCACCCTTTTCGACCATCTTGGTGCAGGTGACTTCCCAGTGGGTGCCATTCCAGTGGAAGGCATCGGCCTGCAGTTTGCGTACGATCTCGACACCGCGCTGACGGGCGCCCTTGGCCATCGCCTGGGTCACATCGGCGGGGTTAATGTAACCGTCCTCAGTGTGGTAGATCGCGCCCTTCAGGTCGCCGGTCTCGATCAGCGGCCAGCGTTCCTTGATCTGCTCCGGGGTCAGCCATTCGTAATCGACGTCGCAGGTCTCGGCGGTCGAGGCATAGAGCATGTATTCGTCCATACGCTCTTGCGTCTGCGCCATGCGCAGGTTGCCCACCACGGCAAACCCGGCGTTGAGGCCGGTTTCTTCTTCCAACGTCTTGTAGAAATCGACCGAGTACTTGTGGATGTGGGTGGTCGCATAGGACATGTTGAACAGCGGCAACAGGCCGGCCGCGTGCCAGGTAGAGCCCGAGGTCAGCTCGTCCCGTTCGATCAGCATCACATCGTCCCAGCCCGCCTTGGCCAGATGATAGGCGATCGAGGTCCCGACGGCGCCACCGCCGACAACCAGTGCTTTGACTTGGGTTTTCATATCCCGCTTCTCCGGAAGAAATGACTAGGGTTTGGCAATGGTATGCCGGAATTCCTGAAATCACCGCGAAATCCATCCGACGCAAAAGTCGACAAAACCGACCTTTCGCGCCCTGCCGTGCGGAATCTTGGCCGCGCAACAGAATCCCTGCCCCGCGCCGAACGCAAAAGGGCGGCGCAGGTTCACGCCCGCACCGCCCTTAAAGGCTCATGATTTTAACCGCTTTGATCAATCGGAAATGATCTTACCCGGGTTCAGGATATTATCCGGATCCAGTGCTGCCTTGACCGCCGCCATATAGCGGGTCGCGGCGCCAAGTTCCTTGGTCAGATAGGGGCGTTTACCCTGCCCGATGCCATGTTCACCTGTGCAGGTGCCATCCATGGAAATCGCCAGATCGTTGAGCCAGCCGACGTATTCATCCGCCTTGGCCCGTTCCTCGGCGCTGTCCATGTCGATCAGCAGCAGCGCGTGGAAGTTGCCGTCGCCTACATGGCCGACCATGGGCGCCATCAGTCCCATTTCCTCTGCCTTTTCGCGGGCGGTAGAGACGCATTCGGCCAGCCGCGAGATCGGCACACAGACGTCGGTCGAAATCCCCTTGGCACCGGGGCGCAGACCGAGGCAGGCCCAGTACATATCATGGCGCGCCTGCCAGAGCTTGTTGCGCTCTTCCGCGGTGGAGGTCGCCTCGAAATCGAAACCGCCGAACTCTTCGGCGATGGAGCTGAACATCTCGGCCTGCTCCACTACGCCCGCTTCGGAGCCGTGGAATTCCAGCAGCAGCAGCGGCACTTCGGGCAGGTCCAGCTTGGAATAGGTATTTGCGGCCTTGACGCTCATCGCGTCCAGCATTTCGATCCGGGCAACGGGAATGCCGTATTGGATGGTCATCATCACCGCGCGACAGGCATCATCCACCGAGCGGAAGGCGCAGCGCGCAGAGCGGATCGCCTCTGGGATGCCCTGCAGGCGCAGGGTGATTTCGGTGATCAGGCCAAGGGTGCCTTCGGAGCCAACCATCAGCCGGGTCATATCGTATCCGGCCGAGGATTTCTTGGCCCGCTGGGCGGTACGGATCACCTCGCCGTCAGCCATGACGACCTCAAGCGCGAGCACGTTGTCTTTCATCGTGCCATAGCGCACCGCGTTGGTGCCCGAGGCCCGCGTCGCAGCCATCCCGCCAAGCGAGGCATTGGCGCCGGGGTCGATGGGAAAGAACAGACCCTGATCGCGCAGGAAGGTATTGAGCTGCTCGCGCGTCACTCCTGGCTGCACAACCACATCCAGATCCTCGGCATGCACGGCCAAAATCTTGTCCATACGCGCCATATCCACGGAAATGCCACCTGCAGGAGCGTTCACATGGCCCTCCAGCGAGGTGCCGGTGCCAAAGGGAATGACCGGCACGCCATATTCGGCGCAGGTCTTTACGATGGCGGCGACCTCTTCGGTCGAGGTGGGAAAGACAACCGCATCCGGCGCCTGGGTTTCGATCCAGGTGGTGGTGTGGCCATGCTGTTCACGGATGGCCTGCCCGGTCTGAAGCCGGTCACCGAATGTCTGTTTCAAAACGCCTATGGCGGCTTTGATCCCCGGCTCGTTCCGCGGCAGTGAAGTGGCTTGCACCATGGGTCGTCCTTTCTCCTCCAGGCTCGTGTTGTCACGTCAACACGAGCGGCAATATAGTCTCAACACCTGCAGACGCAAGTGGGGCTGAAGGGGCGCGGTGATGGACCATTCTCCCCCCGGTCCGCATTATTTACTCCCCCAGGGCAATGCCTTCGCGGCGGGGATCGGCAGCGCCTTTCAACCGTTCACCGATCTCAATCGCGTGCAGACCTGAATTCAGCCCCCGGACATTGACCTTATACCCCATGTCCGTGAGCGGTGCTTCCAATCCAACCGCTGCCGAGCCCTCTTCCAGATCATAGGTGCCGAACCGGTTCACGGCATGCGGCACGGACACGGATTTTTGAACATCCATGCCCCAATCAGCCCAGGCAATGATCGAGGAAGCGACATAGCCGATGATCCGGCTGCCGCCGGGCGATCCGATGGCCAGCACCGGCGCGCCGTCCTTGGTCACGATGGTGGGCGCCATTGAGGAGCGCGGCCGTTTGCCCGGCTCCAACCGGTTGGCAATCGGCACCCCATCCCGGTGCGTGCGGAAGGAGAAATCGGTGAGCTCATTGTTGAGCAGGAACCCATTGGTCATCAGCCGCGAGCCAAAGCCGTTTTCGATGGTGGTGGTCATCGACAGCACGTTGCCATAGCGGTCCACGATCGAGATATGCGAGGTCGAAGGGAACTCGATCGACGCATCATCGGCCCACTGCCGCGTCAGCCCCGCGTGGTCGAATTCCGGCGCGCCCGGCGCCACCTCGGGCAAGGCATCGTCGCCTGCCAGCAGTTTCGCCCGCTCTGCCAGATAGGCGGAATCGACCAGCCCCCGCGTGGGCATCGGCACGAAATCACTATCCGCCATGTAACGGCCCCGATCAGCAAAGGCGAGACGCGAGGCATCGCCGATCAGCCGCCAGGCCTCAGGGCTTTCGGCGCCCAGCGCCGCCAGATCGAATTGCCCCAGCATGCCAAGGATCTGCCCCACGGTCAGCGCCCCGGAGGACGGCGGCCCCATGCCGCAGACCTCAAACGCGCGGTATTCGGCGCAGACCGCCGGGCGTTCCTTGACCTGATAAAGCGCCAGATCGACAGCGGAGAGAACGCCGGGATTGCCCGGAGCACCGGTCACCGTGCGCACGATATCCGCTGCAACCGGCCCAGTGTAGAACCCATCCGCGCCATCTGTTGCGAGGGTCCGCAGCACCTCGGCATAGGCCGGGTTGACCAGCCTGTCTCCCGCCTTGAGCGGCATGCCCCCGGGCAGGAAATACTCGGCGGTTGCGGAAAACCGCGACAGGCGCTCGGCGTCCCGTTCGATCAGACCGGCTAAACGCGGCGACACCGCGAACCCATCCTCGGCCAACGAAATCCCTGCTTCGAAAAGCGACGGCCAGTTGGCCTTGCCCCAGCGGCGATGGGCTGCTTCCAGCAGCGCGGGCGTGCCGGGAGTGCCCACAGAGCGGCCCCCGACAACAGCGTCGAAGAATTTCAGCGGCGCGCCGCTGTCATCCTGAAACAACCGCGGCGTGGCCGCCAGCGGCGCGGTCTCACGCCCATCCAGCGTCGTCATCTCGCCGGTTTCCGCATCGTACCAGACCAGAAAGGCACCACCGCCCAGCCCTGAGGATTGCGGCTCGACAAGTCCCAGAACCACCTGTACCGCAACCATGGCATCCGCCGCAGTGCCCCCGGCGCGCAGCACGGCCGCCCCGGCCTCCACCGCGTGAGGATTGGCTGCGGCCACCATCCAGTTGTCCGCCTCGACCGGCAGACCGGCGTCTTTGAACTTGAGCGCAGAAGCCACCTGAGGCGACAGCGCCTCGGCCCCGCCTTTTTCAGCCGGTTCCGGCGCCACCGCATCTGCAGCCTGCTGCGCGCTCACCGTGCCTGCGGACATGCACAGGCACATCAAAAAGATCTTCTTCATAATCGCCTCCTCCAAAACAATGCCTTGCCTCAAAACGCAAACGCGGGCCATTAGCCCGCGTCGCAAAGATCAATCCTGTGTTAAAGCATGGCCGGAACCACCTGATCCGGCGGGCGATGGCCATCCTCGAATGTCTTGATATTCAGCAGCACCTTCTCGCCCATCTCGATCCGCCCTTCGATGGTGGCCGACCCCATATGCGGCAGCAACACCACATTGGGCAGCTCGCGCAGGCGCGGGTTGATGTCGGTGCCATGTTCATAGACATCCAGCCCAGCCCCGGCGATTTCTCCGGCGCGCAGCATCCGGGTCAGCGCGTGTTCGTCGATTACCTCGCCGCGCGATGTATTGACGATCACCGCATCCGGCTTCATCAGCTTCAGCCGCCGGGCGTTCATCAGGTGAAAGGTCGAGGGCGTGGACGGGCAATTGACCGAGATCACATCCATGCGCGCGACCATCTGATCGAGGCTCTCCCAATAGGTCGCTTCCAGCTCTTCCTCGATCTCGGGGCGCAGGCGGCGGCGGTTGTGATAATGGATCTGCATGCCGAATGCCTTGGCCCGGCGAGCAACGGCCTGACCGATCCGGCCCATGCCCAGAATGCCCAGACGACGGCCCGCCAGCCGCCCGCCCAGCATCGCGGTCGGCGCCCAGCCGTCCCATTCGCCCTTTTGCATCAGGGCGAGACCTTCGGGAATCCGGCGTACCACCGCCATGATCAGCGCCATGGTCATATCCGCCGTATCATCGGTCAGAACACCCGGCGTATTGGAGACCAGAATTCCACGCTGGCGCGCCGTGGCCACGTCAATGTGATCGACACCGGCGCCATAATTCGCAATCAGTTTCAGCCGCGGCCCGGCCTGCGCCAGAAGTGCCGCGTCGATGGTGTCGGTCACCGTCGGAACCAGCACATCGGCCTCTTGCATCGCCTCGGCCATTTCGCTGCGCGTCATCGGTGTGTCATCGCTGCGCAGCCGCACGTTGAACAGCTCGCTTAGCCGTGTTTCGACCGGTTCCGGCAACCGTCGCGTAACGACAACAGTCAGACGTTCTCTTACCACTTGCGCTCTCCCATGGCTTTTCAGTTCCTGCACCTCCATGGCATCGTGGCGCAGGATGCAGGCAGGCACAAGAACCCTTCCGCCTCCTCGGTCCAAGTGACGCGACATTCGGGTCTTTCCCTCCAGATCATCTGATCCTATGACCTATGGACACGCGGACGCGACCGGACAAGAAACCGGGCTGACACGGCAGGCCAGCCCCCGGACCGGCGCCGGAACCGGCACAGAACGAGCAGGCGGTGAATATGACGGCTTTGAAATTGCGCCTTCTTGCGGTGGCCATTTGCGCGACTGTGGCAGCTGCGCATGGGGCAATGGCCAAGGACGCGCGTGGCCCGGTCACGAATCTACCCCTGCCCCGCTTCGTTTCGATGAAAGCCTCCGAGGCCAACATCCGGCGCGGCCCCTCGCTGACCCACCGGATCGACTGGGTGTTCAAACGGCGCGGCATGCCTCTGGAGGTGACCGCCGAATATGGCCACTGGCGCCGCGTGCGCGACCATGACAACGCCGGCGGCTGGGTGCACTACACACTGATTTCAGGCGTGCGCATGGCGCTGGTGCAGCAAGATCTGCTGACCGTGCACTCCAGACCGGACAAGGCAGCGCCAGTAACCGCCGCCTTTGAACTGGGCGTGGTTGCACGTCTGGGAGAATGCACCATCGACTGGTGCGAAATCTCTGCTGGCGGCTACAGCGGCTGGGCGCCAAAGACCACGATCTGGGGTGTTTACCCCGAGGAAATTCGCGAATAACCCCAGCGAACCTTGGGCGGGTCCTGATTGCTATTGGCTGCCCGCTTCCACGGGCCGGATCGTCAGTTGCGTCCCCCCGAGGCCGCGAAAGGCTTTCTGGCGGCAGGAGAACACCAGGATCTGCAATTCATCCGCCTGCATGGTCAGCGCATCAAAGATCTTCTCGATCCGCGCATCATCGGTATAGACGATCGCATCGTCCAGAATGACCGGCGCAGGATGGCCTGAACGGGCCAGCAACCGGGCAAAAGCCAGTCGCACCAGCAGGGCGATCTGCTCCTGCGTGCCGCCCGACAGGCTGTCAAAGGCTGCCGTCTCACCGCCGCGCTGCAATTCTTCGGGCAGCACCTTGCCCGCATCAACCGACAGTTCCGCCTCGGGCCAGAGCATCCGCAACAGGGGACGCAATTCCGCCATCACCGGCCCGACATAGTGCTCCTGCGCCTCAGATCTTGCACGTTCCAGCGCCGCATCAAGACGGCGCAGCACCGCAACTTCGAATTCAACCGCCGCAAGACGCTTCTGTGCCCGGTCCAGTTGCCCCTCGGTGTCGGCAAGCTCCTCTTCGACTGCGGCGCTGGCATGGGTGGCGATCCGAGTTTCCAGCACCGCCAGATCCCGCGCCACCTCCTGCGCCCGCTGGCGTGCGGCATCCTGCGCCGATTGTGCCCGCTGCAGAATGGCACGGGTCTGCGCCGGGTCCGGTGCGGCCTGGCGCAGGGCGGTTTCGGTGGCCTTGGCCTGTGACAGGTTCTGCTGCAGGGCGGGCAGGTCTTCCGACAGGCGCTGCAGCGCCTCTGCCGCCTGTTCCTGCCCCTCGATGACAGCAAGAGCGCGGTCCAGCCGCTGCACCGCTGCATCTGCGCGTGCCGAGGCGTTCTCCATCGCCAGACGGGAGTCTGCCGCCGCGCTGCGAATGGCCTCCAGCGCGTTTTCCGCCGCCTCGGCCTCCTGCTCGGCGGCGCGAAAGGTCGCCTCGGCCTCTGCCCGATCTGGCAAGGGAACGCCGCCCTCCTCCGGTGTGTCTGCCTCAGGTGCCTGTGGCAGTGCCTCCACCTGATCGATCAGCGCCTTGATCCCGTCCGGCGCCAACACCTTCAGCAGGGTCTGCGCCTCCTGCCGCTGCTGCTGCGCCTCCTGCCGTGCCTTGTGCCGCGTGCGGGCCTCCTCGACGCTGGTGCAACCGGCCTGCTCCAAGAGCTGCGTCAGCGCGGCCTGTGCCTGCTCCAGCGCCTCGGCGCCACCAGCCTGACCCGGATGGATGTCAATCTCTGCTACCCCCGGCACAACCAGCCGCCCGCCGCCCGGAAGCGGCATCCGTTTTCCCTCTGGGATCCCTGCCCCATCCAAGCGGATACTACCCTCGTGGCCCGCCTGATAATGGACGGTCACCGCAGTTGCAGTCGCCTCCTGCGCCCGCCGGGCCAGATTGTAAGCCTCGCTCGCAGCCTCGATCCGGCGTAGCGTCTCCTCATCAGGTCTGCGCCCGGCGGCCTTGGCAAGACTGTCGATCTGCGCGGCCTGCACCCGCGCCTGTTTCAGCCGGTCGCTGAGATCGCGGCGCAGCCCCTCGGCCTGGGCCACGGAAATCGCCTGAAGCACCGCGTCCAGAGTGGCCCGTGCCTTCCTGGCGGCTTCGCGGGCCTGCGTGGCGGCCTCGGTCAGCTTCCGCTGTTGCTCTTCCTGCTGTTCAAAAGACGCGCGCGCCCGTTCTGCGGTCTCTGTTGTCTCTGCCAAGGCGGCCCTCGCGACAGTCGCCTCTTCCAGCCGCGCGGTCAGCACCGCGATCTTGCGCTGATGGTTTTCCAGCACGGTTTCCGCCAGCTGCACCGCGTGGGAGGCCTGCGCCAGGTGCTCCTGATGCCGGTTGGCGGCCTCCATCGCAGCCTCTGCCGCCTCAAGCCGCGCCTGTAGTTCTGCGCGTTCCTCCGGGTCATTCAGCGCCGCCTGCTCGACCTGAAGAGCCCGCCGCTGATCCAGAAGCTGTCGCAGCTCCTGCACCTGCGCGCTCAGCTGATCCCGGCGCTGCACCAAGTCGGCGACCGCGCGTTCGGCCAGATCCAGCGCACCGCCTTTGCGGGCGCCGCGCGTGGTCACCAATTGATCCAGCGCCTCGCGCACCCGCCGCCGGATCGCATCCATGCGCTGGCCGCCGGTCACCATCTCGACCTCACCCGCGACCGAGGACAAAAGATCCCGCCGCGCGGATAGCGTTTCCTTGGCATCCTCGAACGAGGTCAACCCCTGCCGCACCCACAACAGTCCCGACGGGCCATCCTCCTTGGGCGGTTTGATCAGCGCCTTCAGCCAGGCCTCTGCCGCGTCGGCCTGATGCAGCAGCGTCCCCTCGCGCCAGATCCGCACCTCGCCTTTGCCAGAGGTTTTGAAGAACTGCTTGGCGATGCGATAGCGAGCGCCTTCATGGTCCACTTCGACTTCGACCCGGGGATCGCCACCCGCATGCGGCACCAGCCCGCGGATCTCCTTGTCCCAGGCCTTAGCGTCCTTGAAAAACAGCGCGTGAAGCGCATCAAAGATAGTGGATTTGCCTTGTTCGTTCGGGGCTGCCAGGACGTTCAGCCCCGGCCCGATACCGGTGATTTCCACCGGATCGGTAAAACGGCGCAGGTTCTCCAGCCGGATGGAGCAGAGTTTCATGCGCGCTCTCCCCCGTCACCATCATCCTGCGTATAGGCAAAAAGCCGATTGAGCGCTGCGCTGGCCACCCTGCGGTCCTGTTCGGCAATGGCCGGATCCTCGGCGGCCTGCATCAGCTCTTGCGCGGCAACCCGCAGCGCGCCGCCCCGGGCGATAAGATCCAGATCCCCGGCCTGATGTTCGGTGCCCACTGCGGACAGATCCAGCTCCAGGTGGCAGAACTCCGGCGCATAGCGCCCCACCGCCTGTTCCAGCGCCAGCCGCTGCGGCGGCGTCACCCAGCCCGACGCTCTCATCAACATGAGATGATACCGCCAGTCGGCCCGCTCCGGCGGCAACAGGCCCGTGATCGCCGCCTCTGGATCTGTTTCAGGCGTCAGGTCCAGCGCCACCTCCTGCCAATGGTACTGACCGGTTTCAATGGGCTGCACCAGCGGCGCCTGCCCGGGACCTGCAAGCTCGACCAGCAGGCACTGACCACGCCCGGCGTGTTTGAACCGATCCGGCTCGGGGCTGCCGCTGTACTGCGTGCGCGGATTGACCTCGAACCGGCCATGCCAGTCGCCAAGCGCCAGATAATCCAGCCGCGCCGCCTGGGCCCGTTGCGGTGAGATCGTCTCGGCGCTGTCGCCGCCGCCCACCGCACTGCTGCCAAATTCCAGCACACCACCATGGGCCAGACCGATCCGCAGCGCGTTATCCCCGGTTTCGCATTCGTCCATCCAGGCGGTCAGGTCCTGCCCCGGAAACCGATGACTACAGGGCGCGGGCAGCAACGTGACCCCGGGCACCATCTGCACCGGCTCGGCCGTCATCAGCAGATGCACATTTTCCGGCAAATGGCTGCGCAGCGACGCCCATAGCGGTTCTGCCGCGCCGCTGTCGTGGTTGCCCGGGATGATCCACCATTGCAGCTCCGGCGCCGCCGCCATGGCCGCAAGGGCCTGCCGCTGCACCCGATCCGATGGTGTTTCGGTGTCGAACATATCTCCGGCAATCAGCACATGCGTGGCGTCATGTGCCTGCGCCAGCTTTGCCAGCCGGGCCAGAATCTCCTGCCGCGCCTGCAGCAATGCCATCCGCGTTTCCTCTGCGAACCGCCCGAACCGTTTGCCTAAGTGCAAATCAGAGGTGTGCAGGAAACGAATGGACGGCATTGAGGTCTCCGGACCGGGGCAGTGTTCACTGTCATAGGTGGCAGAGCCGACCGACAGGGTCAACGCGGCTTTGCAGCCCCGCCGCCTGCACGGCCAGGTCCGCGATTCTAAGGCAGGCCAACGACACTCTCCGCACTACAATTGGTGCAGACCGGCGTCCGAACACTGGAAAATGCCTCGCATTCGGGCGTTTCAACCCAATATCCGCGGGAATTCGCGACCCCGCGTCAAACTGCGCCCTTGAAAATCCAAGCAGGCAATTGCGCCCCGGCGCCGCGTGTTTTACACGGGGGGCGATATGTACGGCAACGCGCCCGGGACATCACCAAAACCCGGGAGGTGAAGCGCCGCCGCCCAAAGTCAACAAAGCTTCCGATATCGCTGAAAGGTTGTGGAATATGACAGAAAATTCAAACCCCGACATTTTGTATACCATCGTAGACGAAGCGCCCGAGCTGGCCTCGGCGTCCTTCCTGCCGATCATCCGCAAGTTCGCCTCGGCTGCTGGTGTCTCTGTCGGAACCAAGGATATCTCGCTGGCCGGCCGCATCATCGCGACCTTCCCCGAAGGTCTGAGCGAAGAGCAGCGCCAGAGCGACGATCTGGCGGCCCTCGGTGAGCTGGTCAAAACCCCCGACGCCAATGTCATCAAGCTGCCGAACATCTCTGCTTCGGTGCCGCAGCTGACCGCTGCCATCGCCGAACTGCAGGCGCAGGGCTATGACATCCCGAACTACCCCGAAGACCCGCAGAGTGACGCCGAAAAGGCGATCCGCGCGCGTTACGATACCCTCAAAGGCTCTGCCGTGAACCCGGTCCTGCGAGAAGGCAACTCGGACCGCCGTTCGGCCAAGGCGGTAAAGAACTACGCCCAAAACAACCCGCATTCGATGGGCACATGGTCGGCAGACAGCAAGACCAAAGTCTCCTCGATGCCGGGCAACGATTTCTATGCGAACGAAAAATCCGCGACCATCACCGCCGCACAGGCCGGTGACGCGAAGATCGAGTTCGTCGCCAAGGACGGCTCTGTCACCGTGCTGAAAGACGGCTGGTCGCTGGGTGAAGGCACCGTGACCGACGCAACCTTCATGTCCGCCAAGGCGCTGTCCTCTTTCCTGGCCGATGCCATTGAGGACACCAAGGCCGACGGCACCATGTTCTCGCTGCACATGAAAGCGACCATGATGAAGGTCTCGGACCCGATCATCTTTGGCCATGCCGTCAAAGCCTGGCTCGGGCCGGTGTGGGACAAACACGGCGCGGCGATCGCGGCTGCCGGTGGTTCGCCGAACTCGGGTCTGGGCGCCGTTCTGGCCGCCATCGACACGCTGCCCAACGCGGCTGAGATCAAATCCGAGATCGCAGCGCTCGACCGTCCTTCCATGTACATGGTCGACAGCGACAAGGGCATCACCAACCTGCACGTGCCGTCCGATGTAATCATCGACGCCTCCATGCCTGCAGTCATCCGTGCCGGCGGCAAAGGCTGGGACGAAGCAGGCAACAAGGGCGACACCAACTGCGTGATCCCCGACAACTGCTACGCGACCGTCTATGATGAGACGATCAACTACTTCAAAGAAAACGGCGCGCTCGACGTGACCAAGGCAGGTTCCGTCTCCAACGTCGGCCTGATGGCGCAGAAAGCCGAAGAATACGGCAGCCACCCCACCACCTTTGAAGCCCCGGCAGACGGCACCATCCGCATCGTGCTTGCCAATGGCGACACCCTGCACAGCCAGGACGTCGAGGCCGGTGACATCTGGCGCGCCTGCACCGTCAACAAGGCGCCGATCGAGAACTGGATCCAGCTGGCCATCGACCGTCAGCGCTTGGCCGGTTCCGAGGCGATCTTCTGGCTGGACGCAAACCGTGCCCATGATGCCGAGCTGATCAAATACGTCAAACCGGCGCTCGAAGCCGCTGGCGTAGCCGACAAGTTCATGATCATGGCGCCGCGCGAAGCGACCCGCCAGTCGCTGGACACCATCACCGCAGGCAAGGACAGCATCGCCATCACCGGCAACGTGCTGCGTGACTATCTGACCGACCTGTTCCCGATCCTGGAACTGGGCACCTCGGCCAAGATGCTGTCGATCGTGAAACTGATGAATGGCGGCGGTCTGTTCGAAACCGGCGCCGGTGGTTCGGCTCCGAAACACGTGCAGCAGCTGGTCGAAGAAAGCCACCTGCGTTGGGATTCCATGGGTGAATTCTGCGCACTGGGCGAGTCGCTGAACTTCCTTGCCGATGCCAAGGGCAACGCCAAGGCAGGCGTTCTGGGCAGCGCAGCCGAAGTGGCGACTCAGGGTATTCTGGACAACAACAAATCGCCCTCGCGCAAAGTGGGTGAGCCGGACAACCGCGACAGCCACTACTGGTTCGCCCGCTACTGGGCCGAAGCCCTGGCCGCGCAGACCGAGGATGCGGATCTGGCAGCCGAGTTCAAACCGATCGCCGAAACTCTGGCCGCCAAGGAAGAGCAGATCGTGACTGAATTTGCCGCTGCTCAGGGCAAACCGGCGGACATCGGCGGTTACTATCACCCCGATGCAACCAAGAAAGCTGCCGTGATGCGTCCCAGCGCTACGCTGAACGCCATCATCGGTTGAACCTGACACTGCGGCGGGGGCGATTGTCCCCGCACTGCGGTATCGCAAAACAAAAACGCCCGGCAGCTTATGCCGGGCGTTTTCTTTGATCTATGTTCTGCGCCTTGCGTGCCTTCTGAGCAGGAGAACCAGTTCACAAGGCCCGGTCTCCCCTCTCAGAGACGGAAATCGCTCGCCTTAGAAATCCTGCCACTTATCGATGGCGGCATTTCCGTCCGTTGCGGCGACGGGGGTCGGAGTAATTTCGTCCAGATCCCAATCATCTTCGCCATGAGCCGTCGGTGCGATGGGCGCCGAAGGCTGCGGCATTGCGGTGATATTGCTGCCGCCCGTGATCTTGAAGTGTGCGACCAGTTCGGCCAGCTTGGTGGCGTCGCTGTTCAGCATGTGCCCCGCAGCGGTGGCCTCTTCCACCATGGCGGCGTTCTGCTGGGTCACCTGATCCAGCTGCACCACACCGGTGTTGATTTCCCCCAGACCGGTCGATTGCTCGGCCGCGCCCTCGGCGATATCGGTCACCAGTTTCGAGATGTGGTTGACCCGTTGCACAATATTCTGCAGCGCCTCCCCGGCCTTGCCGACAAGATCCACGCCACGTTCCACCTGTTTCGAGCTGTCGCCGATCAGGGTCTTGATCTCCATCGCCGCATCCGAGGACCGCTGCGCCAGGGCGCGCACTTCGGAGGCAACCACGGCGAAACCACGGCCTGCTTCGCCTGCGCGGGCGGCTTCGACGCCGGCGTTCAGCGCGAGCAGGTTGGTCTGGAAGGCGATATCGTCGATAACACTGATGATCTGGGCGATATGGGTCGAGGATTGCTCGATTTCAGTCATCGCCGAAACCGCGCTTTGCACCACGACGCCGCTGTTTTCGGCTTCCTGCTTGGCCTCATCCATAATGTTTTCGACGCTACGTGCGCCTTCGGCAGCGGATTTTACGCTCGCGGTCAGCTCATCCAGCGCAGCAGCGGTTTCTTCGAGCGTTGCGGCCTGACTTTCGGTGCGATGCGACAGATCATCCGAAGACTGGCTGATCTCAGCCGCGCCGTTGCGAATGCTGGACGCGGATTCCACCACTTTCGACACGGTATCGCTGAGATTTTCGACCGTCCGGTTGAAGTCGATACGCAGCTGCTCGTAATCCTCCGGGAAGGCGCTGTCGATACGCACGGTCAGATCGCCATTCGCGAGAACCGACAGGCGGCTGGTCAAAGTCTGCACCACCTGAGCCTGAGCCTGGTCGCGCTCTTTCTGCTCTGCTTCCAGTTCTTTCTGGCGGATCAGAGAGGTACGGAACACGTCCAGCGTGCGCGCCATATCGCCGATCTCGCTGTGGCTTGCCAATCCAGGAATCTCGGCACTGGTGTCCCCCTCGGCCATGGACTGCATGCGATCTTTGATCCGTTCAACCGGCTTGATCACGCTGCGCGCCAGGAAGAAGGCTGCAACCCCCATGGCTGCCAGTCCGATCACCAGCGCGATCAGGGCAGAATTGCGCATGGCGGCAACATCCGCCTCGATATCGGCTACATAGGCGCCAGTGCCAACGATCCAGCCCCAGGGCTCAAACAGCTTCACATAGCCCATCTTTGCCTCAGGGATGTCCGAGTCAGGCTTGTTGAAGTGGAAAATGAGCGGACCGTGGCCCGTCGAATCCGCGATCTTCTGGAATTCCTGAAACACAAGGACGCCATTGACGTCTTCGAACATGGTCTGATCCTTGCCGATCAGCTGCTTGGCGACCGGATGGGCGACCATGTAGTTCTGCCGGTTCAGCGCAAAGAAATATCCCGCCGTGCCAAAGCGCGGCGTCTCAACCGCGGCGATCCCGCGTTCCTGGGCCTCTTCCGGGGTCAGGGAACCTGCTTGAACCTGCGCCTCCAGATCGGCCAGCACGCTGACCATGGCATCGGTCAGGCTGTCGAGTTCTTTTTCCCGCATCTCGTAGGCGTTGTCGACAGCGCGGGTCAGGAGCACAAAGGTCAAAGCGGCGGCAAGAGCAACCCCCAATCCTGCCAGCGCATAGATACGGGCCGGCAATCGGTAGAGAAACGTAGGCATAGTAGACTGGTCCTTTAGTGACGCTCATTTACATGCAAGGTTAGAGATACTTCCCTAATTTTCTCTTAGATTAACGTCGGTGGTTTTAGCCAACGCGGCCCTGAAAGCGCACGAAATTCGGCCAAATACCTCAGGAAACCAGCCGGGAAACCATCCCAGGCTTTCACTATTCCGACACGGGACTCTGCCAAGAGAGTCTGCGTAAGCCACGAACACTGCAAGGAAAACACAAGCTATCGCGGTCATCAAAACTGAGACCGCCCTGCTCTGCGTCAGACCCGCGGCTCACAATCCGGGCAGACAGCAGCAATCAGAAAATCTGCGCATGCAAACTTTCTGGCCATTTGGACAAAAAGACAGGGAATCAGAGGACCACGGGTCATTTTGACCCCACGCTTGGCGTTTCCCTTATGACTCCCTGTCGCCGATTTTGATTAGAAATCTGTGGGTGCGCCGCCTTCGGTCTTGCGACGGGCCACGAAATCGCCCAGTTCCTCGCGGATCGCGTCGTCCATCGGCGGCGCCTCGAAATCGGCCAAAATGTCCTTATAGATCTTATGCGCCCGCTCCGGCGTCCAGACTGCACCTGCCGCCTCCCAGGCTTCATAGTTGCGCCAGTCGCTGAGGAACGGCTGATAGAATGCATCCGTATAGCGGTCCTGGGTGTGTTTCAGGCCAAAGAAGTGCCCGTCGTTGCCGACCTCCCGGATGGCATCCAGAGCAATCTCCTCGGGGCCGGTGGCGCAGATCTGCGGCTGCAAGTAGCGCTGGATCTGCTGCAGCACCTCGCAATCCATGATGAACTTTTCCGGGCTGGCGATCAGACCGCCCTCCAGCCAGCCAGCGGCGTGGTAGACCATATTGGTGCCCGACTGCACCGCCGCCCAGAGGGAGTTCGAAGTTTCCCACATGGCCTGCCCATCCGGCACATTGGCCGCGCAGACCCCGGAAGAGCGCATCGGCAGACCATAGTAGCGCGCCATCTGGCCGGTCATCTGGGTGGCGCGCATGTATTCCGGCGTGCCAAAGGCGGGAGCACCGGATTTCATGTCCACATTTGACGTGAAGGTGCCAATCGCACAGGGCGTGCCGGGCCGCACATATTGGAACAACGCAATGGCACAAAGCGATTCCGCCAGCGATTGCGCCACTGCACCTGACATGGTGACAGGCGCCATCGCCCCGGCCAGGGTAAAGGGCGTCACAACCACCGCCTGCCCCTTGCGGACCAACCGCAGACAGCCGTCGATCATCGGGAAGTCATGCTTCAGCGGCGAGGTCGAGTTGATGTTGGTGTACATATGCGGGCGGGTCTCGAACTCTTCATGGCTGAGCCCCCCGGCGATGCGCACCATCTCCATCACGTCCTCAACCCGCTCCTTGCCCAGCGAGTAAGCGTGCATCACCTTGTCGGTCAGCGTCAGCTTGTCATAAAGCACATCAAGGTGGCGCACAGAGGCATGGATATCCACGGGCTCCACCGGATATCCACCGGCGAAATGGATGCAGTTGAAATACTGCGTCAGCTTCAGAAGGTTCCGGCACTGCTCCTGCGTGCCCGCGACTTTCTTGTTCAGCTCCATATCCCAGTAGTTGGGCGGGGAGGAAACATTGCCGAACAGGATATGATTGCCGCCAATCGGGATCCTGCGCTCTGGATTGCGCGGGGTGATGTCAAAGCTGTCCGGCGCCTTGCCCACCATCTCCATCACGAACTCGCGGTCCATCCGCACCAGATCGCCTTCTACACGGCAGCCTGCTTCTTTGAAGATCTCCAGCGCCTCGGGGTTGAGGAAGACAATACCGATCTCTTCGAGGATGCGCATGGCGCCATCGTGGATGGCTTCAACGCCTTCCGGGCTAAGCGGTTCAATGGGACGATCAATGTTCACCGGAATCGACCAGGGCATCTGCGCCAGTGCCGCGTCTCCGCGCCGGGCCGCCGCGCCTGCTCTGCCGCCGCCGCGCCTGCGTCCCGCTGTTGCTCGTGCCATGATGACCTCCGTCCTGTTGAAGCGTCTGTGTTTTCTTGCGCCGTTCAACTGGCCCGAGAACGAGGCCTGCAACCTTTCCGTTCACGACATCCGCTGTCGTTTTTTCACTCCCCGGGGTGCATGGAGGCATTTTCTGGACACAAGTGAACAGTTCAGCCCAAATTTTTGGCTGCGCGGACAGATCCGCACAGCAACATCACGTCAGGATCGCAGGTTATTGCGCCGCTGGCTGGCCCGCGCGGTCGAGCCATTCGGGAATATGGCCAATGTCCGGCAAGACCGCATCGGCGTGAGGCGCCAGATCCTGATGGCTGGCCATTCCGGTGAGCACCCCAAGACGGCGCATGCCCGCCGCCGCCCCCGCCTGCAGATCATGCAGGCTGTCGCCAACCATCGCGGTGCGTTCTGGGGCAACCCCGCAGGCCTTGCAGAAGGCCAGAAGCGGCGCGGCATCCGGTTTGGCGCCATGGCCGCTGTCGAACCCGGCGACAAAGGTGAAGCGGTCCAGAACCCCTGCCCGCTCAAGCTGGCTCAGCGCCGACACTTCGGCATCATTGGTCATCACCCCCAGCACCTTGCCCCGCGCCAGCAGCCCGTCCAGGAAATCGGCAAGCGGCACGGCCTCGGCTAGCACCGCATTGGCTGCACCTTCGGCCAGAAACCGCTCCAGCTCGGCCTCGCTCATGTGCGGCACATGGGGCGCCAGGGCCGCCGCCACCTCACCGTTGGTGCCCGCGATCACGAAACTGTCCGGATGGAAACACTCCCGCTTCAGATCAAACCGCAGCGTATCGGCCATGACGCCTGCGAGGGCCACATCCCCGCCCGCGAGGCTTTTCAGCACCCCGGCCGCCCAGCTGTTCCAGGTGGCAGCAAAATCAAAAAGGGTTCCGTCCTTGTCGAACAGAAAAGCATCTACCGGCATCACAAGATCCTGATCACAATAGGGTCTGAGCACTGCATATCAGGTCCAGTGAACCTGCGCACCACCCGGAAGCGCCATCCGCGCGTGCATTGGCGTCTCATAACTAAGGCCCAGGCTGTCACAGAATTCCATCACCCAGGAATCGTCCATCGTTAAGAAATCGAGCACCGAGCCCAAAAACTCCGGATCGGTGGCGCGACTGCGCAAATCGTCCTCGCTGGCACCGGTTGCGCCCATAAACACCGGGAACAACTCGTCATTTCCGGACAGCCAGGCCAGGGCCTGCAAGGCAATGGTTTCAGCTTGATCGGCGGAAAACTGCATATCGGCACCTTCCTGACACTTTGCGGCCATTTTAATAAAAATATGAAAGGGTTTATTAACCAGCAGAGGTGAAAACTTCTAGTCATCGAAACGCATGCCTCGAAAGGATTGCGCGTGCAGGGAACCATTCTGGTCATAGACGGTGTATCAACCAACCGCATCATGATGAAGGTGCAGCTTGCTGCCGCCTATTATGATGTCGTGCTGGCGACACAGGTCTCCGGTGTGCTGGAAATTGCCCGTGGCTGCCGCCCCGATCTGGTTCTGACCGCCAACTCCCTGCCCGATGGCAGCGCCGCAGATGTGAAACGGGAACTGACCCGCGACGACAGCCTGGCGGATGTGCCGGTGATCGCCGTCAGCCGCACGGATAACCCCATGCGGCGGCTTGAGGCGCTTTCGGCAGGGATCGACGACGTGCTGCCGCAGCCGCTGGACGATGTGATCCTGCAGGCCCGGATCCGCAGCCTGCTGCGCACCCGCAGCGCCAATGAAGAACTGAACCTCCAGCGCGATGCCTCGCATGGCTTTGTCCTGCCCCTGACCGACCGCAGTCGCGCCCCCCACAACATCAAGGCAACGGTGGCGCTGGTGGCCGAGGATATCCAGACCGCGCGGGACTGGCAGGACCGTCTGTCCCACCACGTGCCGCATGACATCCGCACCCATCAGATCGGTGACATCCAGCCGTTGATGAGCGATCCCGTCGCCGATGTTTTCATTATCGAGCTGAACGAAATGTCGTCGGGCGTCGGCCTGCGGCTTCTGGCCGATCTGAGAGCCCGGGCCACCACCCGTCAGTCGGTGGTCATCGCAGTGCCCAATCCGGCCGATGCGCATATCGCCGCCGAAGCGCTGGACCGCGGCGCCCATGATGTGCTGCAAAACGGGTTCAACGTCGAGGAACTGGCGCTGCGTCTTGGCACCCAGCTGCAATACAAGCACCGCCACGACCTGCTGCGCGACAGCGTCCGCAACGGGCTGCGCGCCGCTGTCGAAGATCCGATGACCGGGCTCTTCAACCGCCGCTATGCCAAACCATTTCTGGACCGCACCGCCCGCAGCGCCGCCGAAAGCGGCGATAAATTCGCCCTGATGCTGGCCGACCTTGACCACTTCAAGCAGATCAACGACCGCTATGGCCACCCAGCCGGCGACGCGGTTCTGATCGAAGCCTCCCGTCGGCTGCAAAGCCACCTGCGCCCGGTGGACCTGCTGGCGCGGGTTGGCGGCGAGGAATTCATGATCGTCCTGCCCGGCGCCAATGAACAGGAAGCGAGCGAGGCCGCCGTTGCCCTGTGCAACGCGATCAACAGCACTCCCTTTGATGTGCCAGAAATTGATGAACCGATCGCGGTGACGATCAGCATCGGCGCGGTCATTGGCGATGGTTCTGAGAAGGAGATGACAAATGTCACCTCTCTGATCGCCAAGGCAGATCAGGCGCTCTATGGCGCCAAGAACTCAGGCCGCAACCAGGTCACCCTGTCACGGCCCGACACAGCAGTCGCCTGAGCGCTCCTCACCGCTGCTATTAGTTTCCAGCACTGCCTACGTTGCGCAGCAATATCAGGGTTTCCCGGACCTATGTGCCTTGTGCCATTCCGCATGTCGGCGCAGCATCTCCCGCATCCGCTCGGCATAGCGGGCGCGTTCATCTGCAGTCATGGCCTCCACCTGGGCGATCCAGGCCCGCTGCACCGAGATCTGAAAGGCCCGCCGGTTGTCGGCCTGCTGCTCCAGGACCCTGGCCAACTGCCCGGCATCAAAGGGATCCCCCCGCAAGATCGCGATGACCGCCTCGCCCTCGGCGCGGCGGCGGGCCCCATAGCTGCCATGATCCCCTTCGGCGCGACGGTGCAGTTCTGTCCGGGTCTCCCGGTCCAGGTCGCGGAAGATCATCGACCCGACCGAGGGTGGACGCTTGCCCGGATGCGATCCGTCATGCCAGCGCATGAACGCCCCGATCGCGAGCCCCGCCACCGCAAGGTTGGCAGCAAGAGACACGGCCAGAAGCACCTTCAACCAAAGCCGCATTCCAGTCCGGGGTTCACCCGTTCCACCGCCAGAGGAGCCGGGACGCGCTGCATTCGAAGAGGCCGGGGTTTGTCCGTCAGTGCTCATTCTGTCTCCTCACCCAGCATCACGGCCAGGTCGTAACTATCGTATGGCAGTGCTGTCGTATCCACGGACAGCTGCGTGAACTCGGCCGGGTCCGGTAGGAAAGACGGCGGCGCCAGTCCGATCCACAGCCCGACAGCGCAGGCGGCCGCCATGCCACCCATGGCCGGCCATCCGCCAACCGCAGCGCGAAACTGGCGCCACATCCCGATTGCGGATGCGGCAAATGCCGCGGCCGGGTTTTGCGCGGGGGGCACGGCCAAAGCCGCCGCCTGCCGGGCCTGAACATCCGCTGCATCCGCAAGAATGCGCGCACTCAGGTCATCCGGCAATGTCGGCTGGTCCCGCCGCGCCTCTTCGAACAGCGCCTCCAGCAGGTCGATATCTTTTTCGGTGTCAGCCATCGTGATACCCCAACTCTTCCCGGCGCCCGGCAAGCAGTGCCGCCAGCGCCCTCTTGCCCCGGGCGGTCAAACTTTCGACCGCCTCAACGCTAATATCCATAATTCCGGCGATCTCCGGATTTGCCAGCTCTTCCAGATGGCGCAGGATCACTGCCTGACGCTGCCGCTCGGGCAATTGCATTAGCGCCTCCTGCAGCGCATCATGGCGGGCCCCGTCCTGCATCGCCTCGGGCGCGCTTTGCGCCGGATCCGGCGGGTCGGGGACCGCGTCCAGGTCCAGATACCCGCCGCGCTGGCGACGTTTCAGATCGATACAGAGGTTCATCACCACCCGGTAGAGCCAGGTCGAGATCTTCGCCTCTCCGCGCCGCCACTCCGGAGCGATCCGCCACAGGCGCATCATCGCCTCCTGTGTCACATCCTCTGCTTCGGCCCGGTTGCCCAGAACCCGCATGGCCACCCCGAATGCACGGGGGCCAAGCCGCTCGGTCAGCAGGGCTGCCGCGCGCTGGTCGCCCTGGGCAAAGAGCTCCAGCAGCACCTCGTCATCCGGCGACGCGCTCACCTTGGGCAGGCCTTCCAAGGAAGCCCTGCCCGCTGATGTATCCGTTCTTTGCAGCACGCCTGAAGGATCAGTTCTGCCCCATGCCCTGTTTCTGACCGCAATTCTTGCCGCCCTTGCCGCCATGATGCATACCACCACGGTTCATCCGGGCCTGGTCAAACTCCTCCTTTGACACAGCGCCATTGCCGTCCTTGTCCATCCGAGAGAACATATCACCACGCTTGGAGTGATCAGGCAACTCATCCTGACTGAGCGCGCCATCGCCATCGCTGTCGAACCGTTCCATCATCCGCGCCGCACGCTGGGTTGCGCGCCGCGCACCCTCGGCCTGCATTTCCTCGACCGACAGTTTGCCGTCACCATTCGCATCAACCTGCGCGAAACGGGCCGCACGGTGGGCGGTCATTTCCTCGGGCGATACCGCGCCATTGCCATCGGCATCCAGTTCCTCGAACGACACTTTGGGGCCGTGATGGCCGGGACCCGATTGAGCAAGAGCAGCCGTAGCTCCGGCCAGGCCGGCAACTGCAACGATAGCGGCGATGAACTGCGTATGTTTCATGTCATCTTCCCTTTGATTGGTAGCAGCCCTGTGCTGCCCGATGCATAGAAGAAACGCCGCAGCCCGATCTTTCCGTCGCAAAAATGTGATTTACTTTTGCCTGCTATTTTTGCGGCATCCAGCCGCAGACCTTGTGCGCCCCCCTTTCCCTCGGGCAAGAAGCGCGCAAACATGCGTTTGCAACACAGGATATTTCATGACTGAGTCCCAAGCCGTGATGGCCCCCGACACCGATACCGAACGCGAGACAATGCCTGCCCTGCTGAAAGGCTGGCGTCAGAAATGCCCCGAATGCGGCAAAGGCAAACTGCTGCATTCCTACCTCAAGGTGAACGACAGCTGCAGCAATTGCGGCCTCGATCTGTCCGGCCACCGCGCCGATGACGGCCCCGCCTATCTGACCATTCTGGTGGTGGGCCACCTGATGGCGCCGCTGCTGCATGTGGTTTATTTCGCCTGGCGGCCGGCACCTCTCGTAACGTTCACAGTTTTCTCGATTGGCTGTCTGGCTTCGTCGCTGTATCTTCTCCCCAGACTGAAGGGGGTTGTCGTCGCCTATCAATGGGCGCGGCGGATGCACGGGTTCGAAGACAGAACCTGAACCCTTTGGAAACAAAGGGGAGAGGCAGATGAGCAGCGCAGAGGTTCAGGGCGTAACAAGTCAGGACAAAACGGCAATCCGCAACGCGGCGACGGTGATCGCCGTACGTGATCGGATGGCCGATGACCCGCAGGTCCTGATGGGCCAGCGTGGCGCCAAGGCTGCCTTCATGCCGAACAAGTTCGTCTTTCCCGGCGGCGCGGTGGATCTGGCAGACAGTTCCGTGCCGCTGGCCGATCCTCTGCCCGCAGTCTGCCGCGACCGTCTGTCCGAACAGGCGCCGCACGATCTGCACCACGCACTGGCCATTGCCGCGATCCGCGAGCTGTGGGAGGAAACCGGGCTCTTGCTGGGTACGCCGGGGGACTGGAGCGATCCGGTTCCCGAAGATTGGCAGGCCTTTGCGCAAAGCGGCCATCTGCCTTCGGCGCGGGCATTGCAATTCGTGTTCCGGGCACTGACGCCGCCGGGCCGCCCCCGTCGGTTTGATGCGCGGTTCTTTCTGATCGATGCCGATGCCATTGTCGGCGATCTCGATGATTTCTCACAGGCCTCGGACGAGCTGTCGCATCTGCAGTGGATCCCGCTCAGCGAGGTTCGTACCTTCGATTTGCCCTTTATCACCGAAGTGGTTCTGGCCGAGGTGACTGGCCGCATCCGCGACACCAATCCGCCGGACAGCGTACCCTATTTCCGCAACGATGATGAAACCAGCCTGTTCCTGCGGCTGAAGGGCTATCCGATGCCGGAAAGCTCCTGAACCTGCTCACCCCTCCGTGACGGCGGAAGGTCAGATCGCCAGCACCAACGCGAGGATCGACAGGATCAGCAGTCCCATGCCGGTGATTTCGCGGACGGTGATTTTCTCCCGGAAGAACAGGACCGAGGCCAGCAGCGACAGCACCAGTTCGATCTGTCCCAGCGCCTTGACGTAGGCAGCGTTTTGCAAGGTGAAGGCCCAGAACCAGCAGAACGAACCGCCCATACTGGTCAAACCAACCCAGACCGCAACCCGGCGCGCCTGCCAGACGCGGGTAATCTCACCCTTTTCCTTGAGCGCCAGCCAGATCAGCATCAGCACTGTCTGCAAGGAGACAACCGATGCCAGCGTCACTCCGGCACGAAAGATCGGGTCCAGATCGCCCAGTTGCAGTGATGCCCCGCGATAGCTGACGGCGGAAAAGGCGAAAAGCACACCAGAGCCAAGCCCCAGCAGTGAGGCCTTGTTGGTCAGATGCTGCCACCAGGCGCCCTTCACTTCCGGAGTTTTCGACAAGACGAGCACGGCCGAGAGCCCGATCAGGATCGCTGCCCAGCCCCAGGGGCTGATCCCGTCCCCCAGCACCACAAGGCCGACAAGGGCGGTCTGAATAACCTCTGTCTTCTTGAAGGTGATGCCAACGGCAAAATTGCGCTGCTTGAACAGGGCCACCACACAGACCGTGGCAAGGATCTGCGCAGTTCCCCCGATGGTGGCAAAGACCCAGAACATGAGACCTAGATGCGGCAGGCTCTGCCCTGTTGCCATCAGATAAGCCGCCAGTGCCGCCAGAATGATCGGCGCCGAATAGGCAAAGCGGGCAAAGGTCGCCCCGCCCGGGGACAGGGTGACACTGCTCAGAACCTTTTGCAGCATGAAGCGTACGGTCTGAAAGCTCGCGGCGGCGATTGAAACGGGAATCCAGGTCAGCATGATCAGCTTATGAGCGCTTATTTTCCCTTTTGCCAGAGCGGATGCGGCACCGGATCCTTGGCCCGGATGAAATAGTCGCGAAAAATCTGCTGGTAGGAGGGGAACACATAGGCACGGTTGGCTGCCTGATAGAGCGCGCGGTGCCGATGATAGAGCCGCGGCAGCGCGTGCCAGGGCACGCCCGGGTGCATGTGGTGCACGATATGCAGGTTGTTGTTTAGGAACAGCAGCGCCAGCGGCCCGCGATCCTCGATCACCACGGTGCGGCCACGGACCTCTTCATGGGCGCGGTGTTCCAGAAAGGTTCGGATCTTCAGCAGTGCCAATCCCAGATAGGCGGCAATGGCATAGGCCCAGACCGGCATCGGCGCACGCAGCACCAGCCAGACCACCAGCGCGCTGCCGGCAATGTGCAGGAGCCAATCCGCAATCACCCGCCTGTCGCCCTGCCGGACGAGCTGCCAGTCCCCCGCCATGAAACAGATCTGCCCGATCAGCGGCCCCAGCAGCATCCGCCCCAGCAGGGTGTTGTTCATACGTAGAACGGCGCGTTTCCACGGCGCCAGCCCGCGCCAGACCTCGGGGCACATGAAGTTGCTTTCGGGATCGTCGAACGGGTCGGTCAGCCGCTCATCCTGATGATGCGCCAGATGGGTGTCGCGAAAGCGGCCGTAGGGGATCACCAGGTTGAGCGGCAGCGCCATCAGCGCCTCGTTCAGGATCCGGTTGCGGAACGGATGCCCGTGCAAGGCCTCGTGACACAGCGAAGAGTGAAAGGCGATCAACACGCCCGCCAGTACCACGGCGAGTGCCGTGCTGAAGGCCGAGAGCCAAAAAATCACCGCAAACCAGGCGGTATAGCAGATCAGGATCAGCACCAGCGTGCCCCACTCCACCCCGCGCGGCATCAGGTCAGAGGGCAGTATTGGCGCCTCCGGACCCTGGCTGATTGCCTCGGGCATTTGTGCGCGCACCTCAGACATGCGCCCGCCCCCAGGCGATCCCGGCCCAGATCCGCTCATAGATTAGGTAGGTGACGAACCCCAGCCCCGTGTTCACCAAGGCCATCGCCCCGCCGACCGTCGCCGATCCGGTTGCAAGCATGCCCACAACCGTCATCACGGTCAGGCCAATCACATTCCAGATCACCGCTTTCACGACAGAACGTCTGCGCGTTTCCATAGTACCTCCTACACTGTGCTGACTGGAGCTGGCAGGCGCTGCCGTCGGTCGCGTCCTGCTCTGCTTCTACGCTCAGACTAGGCCCGGTATCGGATGTTCGACATTCTGAATGTAATTAACAAACTTCATCACATGTGATATTTGTCACCAATGGATACCAAAATTGACAAACGGGTACGTGCCCAGCAATTCCGCGAACGCCTGAACCGGGCACTTGGTGAACGCGGGATGAGCCAAAGCGCCCTGGCCCGCCAGACCGGCGTGGACCGGTCCACCATTTCGCAGCTGCTCACCGATGACGGCGCCCGGCTGCCGAATGCGCATGTGGTGGGGTCCTGCGCCTCGGCGCTTGGCGTATCGGCGGATTGGCTGCTGAGCCTGTCGGACCGCCCCGAAAGCGCGGCAGAGCTGCTGGCCTCCAGCATGTCCGTCACCGAGGCCCCACGCGCCCTGGTGGATGAAAGGATTTTCGAATGGCATCGGGAGGCAGCGGGTTACAAGATCCGCCATGTGCCGGCCGCCCTGCCCGATCTGCTGAAAACCCGCGCCCTGCTGGAATGGGAATATGCGCCGCACCTGGGCCGCACTGCCGATCAGGCCATCGGCGCCTCCGAAGACCGCCTGTCCCTGATGCGGCAAGCCCAATCCGACTATGAAATCGCGATGCCGCTGTACGAGTTGGAAAGCTTTGCCAATGCCTGCGGCTATTACGAAGGTCTGCCGCTGGACATTCGGCTGGAGCAGCTGGATCATTTCGAGCGGCTTTGCACTCAACTCTACCCACGACTACGGATCTATCTCTTTGATGCAAAACGCCTGTTCGCATCGCCTGTGACCATCTTCGGGCCGCTGCTCTGCGTGTTTTATGCCGGAAGCCACTACATGGCATTCCGCGACCGCGAACGGATCGAGACCTTCACCAACCATTTCGACCAACTGATCCGCGAGGCGGATCTGACCGCCCGGCAGCTGCCCGAACGGCTGCGGGCCTGGAAAACCGGTATCCGCGATTAGGCACAGCTGCGCCCAGGCGCAGCGTCAGGCTCGGCCTGCGGCAGCAGGCCGAGCCACCTTCAGACCTTCGGGTCCGGGTTCTCGGTATGACCATCCACTGCGATCACCTGACCCGACACCAGCCGCGCCGCGTCAGAGCCAAGGAAGACCGCCATATTGGCCACATCCGCGGCTGTCACCCAGGACCGCATCGAGGTGCCCGAAGCATATCCCTCATACACAGCGTCCCGGCTCATGCCCTTCAGCGCCGCTTCGCGTTCCAGCACGCCCTCCATGCGCGGTCCTTCCACCGCGCCGGGGCAGATCGCATTGGCGCGGATGCCAAAAGGCCCCAGTTCCATCGCGAGGGTCTTCATCAGGCCAATCACCGCCCATTTCGCCGCCGAATAGGGCGCCCGGTTCGGATAGCCATAGATCCCCGCCGTCGAGGAGGTCAGCACGATCGCCCCCCGTCCCGCCGATTTCATCAGCGGCGTGGCATGTTTGGCGGCAAGAAAAGCGCCTTCGAGATTGACGCTGACACAAGAGCGCCAGTCCTCAAGGTCGATATCCTCGACCAGCGCGGTCGGCCCGGCGATGCCTGCATTGGCGCAGAGCACATCGAGCCCACCAGCGTCGGCGATCTTGTCGAAGACCGCCCGCATCTCCGGCTCGGACGCGGCATTCGCCGCGTGGCAGTGCCAGTGATCCGGCAGCGCCTCCAGCGCTGCGGGGTCGAGATCGGTGACCCATACCTCGGCCCCGGCGGCATCAAAAGCCTCGCCCATGGCGCGGCCAATGCCCGATGCCCCGGCGGTGATCAGAACCCGCATCGCCGCCGCCCTAGCGCGGCGCGCCGATGGCGCGGCCCAGCCCCTCGGGGGCCGGCAGTGCCGCATGCGCCTCGGCGAATTTTGTCAGGTTCGCTGCCAGATGCGGCGCGGGCGGCGCCGAGCGGCGGGTTTTCAGATCCACATGCAGCAGCATGTGTTCCCCGGTCGCCAGCAGACGTTCACCTTCGTACATTTCATGCCACAGGTGCATCTTTTTGCCTTCGGCCATGATCACCCGCGTCCTGACCTGAATGGGATGGCCTGCATGCACCTCGTCGATGTGGCGGATGTGGGTCTCGGCGGTAAAGAAACTGCCGCCCGAGGCGATATAGTCGGCATCGCAGCCGATGATTGCCATCATTCGGTCGGTGGACTGGGCAAAGGCGTCCAGATAGCGGCTTTCGGTCATGTGACCATTGTAGTCTGTCCAATCCAACGGAACGGTGCGGTTCAGGGTCAGAACCGGCTGCGACAGGTCCGCGACGTCCTCCATGGTGCTGGCCAGCCCCATGGCGCCTTCGCGCGCCTTATCATGGGCGTTCTGAAGCGCACCCGCGCCCCAGTTGGTATTGCCCAGCGCCCGCATCATGCCGACAAGGTTGTCGTCGCGGATCCGCTCCAGCTCACGGATCGAGTATTTGCCCGATTGCTTATCGGACTGACCGGCGATCAGGTCGACCAGCTCGTCGTTGTATTCCGGCACATCCATCAGCTTGGTCCAGGGCCAGGTAAGGCAAGGGCCGAATTGGGCCAGGAAGTGCTTCATGCCCGCTTCGCCGCCCGCAACGCGATAGGTCTCAAAGAGACCCATCTGTGCCCAGCGGATCCCAAAGCCGTAGCGGATCGCATTATCGATCTCTTCGGTGGTGGCGATGCCGTCCTTGACCAGCCACAGCGCCTCGCGCCAGACCGCCTCCAGGAAGCGGTCCGCCACATGGGCATCGATTTCCTTTTTCAGGTGCAGCGGGTACATACCGATTTCGGTAATGATCGCCTTGGCTTTGTCGATGACCTCGGGCGTATTGGCCTCGGTGGTGACCACTTCGACCAGCGGCATCAAGTAGACCGGGTTAAAGGGATGCGCGACCACGATCTGCGCCGCATTGTCAAACCCCTCCTGCAATTGCGACGGCTTGTAGCCAGAGGTGGAGGAGCCGATCACCGCGCCCCGCGCCACATGCTGCTGAAGTTCGCCATAGACCTTCTGCTTCAGGTCCAGCCGCTCAGGCACGCTTTCCTGCACCCAGCTGGCGCCAGCAACCGCCTCGGCAATGGTGGGATGGAAAGACAGCGCGCCTTCGGCAGGCAGGGCCACGTTGCCAAGCCCCGGCAAGGACCGACGGGCGTTATCCAGCACATCCGTGATCTTGCGCTCCGCCTCGGGGTCGGGATCAAAGACCCGTACGTTCCAGCCGTTCAGAAGGAACCGCGCGGCCCAGCCGCCGCCGATCACGCCGCCGCCAATGATTGCTGCTGTTTTCATGTTCTCATTTCCATTTGCATTTGGCTGTGCCTCTGCGCGGGCCACGCCTACGCTTTCACAGGGCGCGCCGTGCACGCCATCCCATCAGTTTAGTCTTGTGGAGCTGCGCAGCGCACCAGATCGGCCGCGAACCCGTTTTCATCAATGATCTGCAGCCGATCATCCGGCGTCACCAGGAATATCTGCGCATCGCTGTACGCGTATCCCGCATCAAGGCATTGCAGTTTCAGAGCCCAGCTATCGCCCACGCCAGTCTCGCGGACCGCCGCGATGTCACAGCTCCATTCCAGGCCGAATAACCCTTCGCGTCCGTACCAGTCAGGCGTTTGCTCTCCGACATCCCCGGCCCGGGCGCACCAGGCCGCATTGGGGGACCAGTAGCCCTCCCAAAGCGGTGCCTCCTCTGCGGCGGAAGACAGCGCCACGCCGCAAAAGACCATGGATGTCAGAGCCCGGCGGATCACTTCGCCACCGGCGCCCGTTTGGTCAGGCCGAGCTGCTTGCGGACCTCTTCGGGGCCGATCACCCGGGCGCCCATGTTCTCGATGATGGTGCCGGCGCGTTCCACCAGCTGCCAGTTCTCGGCCAACACGCCCTTCTCCAGCCAGAGATTATCCTCAAGCCCCACGCGCACATTGCCGCCCGCCAGAACCGAGGCCGCGACATAGGCCATCTGATCACGCCCCAGCGAAAACGCGGACCAGTCCCAGTCGTCCGGAACGTTGTTCACCATCGCCATGAAGGTATTGAGGTCGTTCGGCGCGCCCCAGGGCACCCCCATGCACAGCTGCACCAGCGCCGGGCTGTCCAAAATGCCCTCTTTCACCAGTTCCTTGGCGAACCACAGATGGCCGGTGTCAAAGGCTTCGATCTCGGGCTTCACGCCCAGATCGGTCATCATCTGCCCCATGGCGCGCAGCATGCCGGGGGTGTTGGTCATCACGTAGTCGGCTTCCGCAAAGTTCATTGTGCCGCAATCGAGAGTGCAGATCTCCGGCAGGCATTCGGCCACATGCGCCATGCGTTCGGTGGCGCCGATCATATCGGTGCCCGCATCCTTGACCGGCAGCGGGTTTTCCACGTCGCCAAAGGTGATGTCGCCGCCCATGCCGGCGGTCAGGTTCAGCACCACATCGGTGTCGCTGTCGCGAATGCGGTCGGTGACTTCGCGGTAAAGACCTAGATCCCGGCTCGGGGTGCCGGTTTCGGGATCGCGCACGTGGCAGTGGACCACGGCCGCGCCGGCCTTGGCTGCTGCGATGGCGCTGTCGGCGATCTGTTTGGGCGAGCGCGGCACGTGCGGGCTGCGGTCCTGGCTACCGCCAGAGCCGGTCACGGCACAGGTGATAAAGACGTCGCGGTTCATGGTCAGAGGCATGTTTTCGTTTTCCCCTCAATGTACAGGGTTTTGCCGTGGGTTATCCCCAGGCTCCTCCCCAGATTCCTGTTTGCGTTGACCTCTACTGTGCCTCAGCCTTCCGGGGAACAGTTTACGCAAAGCGAATCCGACTTGATGAAATCCGCGAAAAACATCCTGCAACCCGAGCATCGCCCGCTGAAATGCGCGGTTCTGGTGCTGGACGAATGCAACACGCTGTCCTTTGCGGCAGCGGTCGACCCGATGCGCGCGGCCAACCGGCTGGCCGGTCGCTGTGCCTTTGACTGGGACTATATCAGCGCAACGGATGAGCCGCCGATGCTGACCAGTGGGCTGACGGTGCCGACCACGCCTCTGTCCCGGCTCGAAGGATGCGAGCTGATGATTGTGGTGGCCGGTTTCCAGCTGGCGCGCCACGCCACCCCCAGCCTGCTGGCCGGGCTGCGCCGCATTGCGGGCACAGGTGCCACCATTGCAGGCATCGACGGCGGTCCGTGGCTGATGGCCGAAGCGGGCCTGCTGAACGATCACCCCGCGACCACCCATTGGGAGGATCTGGAGAATTTCTCGGCCCGTTTCCCGGATGTGGATTGCCGCAGCGACCGTTTTACCGTGTCCGACGGACGGATGACCTCGGGCGGCGCCACCCCTGCGATCGAGATGATGCTGCATATCATCAGCGCCCGTCATGGCGCCGGATTTGCCGCCCGCGTCGCTGGTCTGTTCCTTTATGACGGGGCTGCCAGCATGGCCCGCCCGCAAAGCCGCCTTGGCGGACACAAGCACAACGCGCTGACGGCCAAGGCCAATGCATTGATGGAAGCAGCGTTGGATGATCCGATGCCACTTGCGCGCATTGCAGAAAGCCTCGGCACCAGCCCGCGCAGCCTGCAGCAGCAATTCCGCTTGCGCCTTAATACCACGCCGCAGGACCATTACCTGCAACTGCGCTTGGCCGAGGCGCGGCGGCTGGTGACCGATACCGATCTGCCGCTAATGGATGTGGCCATGGCCACCGGATTCACCTCGCAATCGAGCTTTGCCCGCGCCTTCCGGCTGGCGCATGGCAGCTCGGCCCGGGATCTGCGCCAGGAGCGGAACGAAACGCAATCCACGGCCTATTCCACCGCGGACCACGCCGCGCAGGATCACCGCCCCACCACCCACTGAGGGTGCGGCAAACGGGCCGACCAGGTCACACGACCGGGCTGAAGGATCGCGGGGCGCTCCCGCGCGCCACCGGCACATGAAACATGTACCGTTCTCCTTGGGCCAGGCTCGGCGCAGAAGCGCCGAGCCTGGCCCAAGGCCGCCAAGGGGTATCGGCATCAGCCGATGCACCTGCGGGCGCGGGAGCACTCTGTTTCGTGTGGTGAACGATCAGTAAGGCATCGGGTGGGCGCGGTGGGCCGCGTCGATCTCCTCCAGCACCTGCGCATCCAGCGTTACATCGACTGATTGCAGGGCATGCTCCAACTGCGCAACGGTGGTCGCCCCGAAGATGGCCGAGGCCATGAAGGGCCGCGTGCGGCACCAGGCCAGCGCCATATGTACCGGATCCAGCCCGTGGCGCTTTGCGATCTCCAGATAGGCATCAACGGCGGCGTAGACCCGCGGCGAGTGGCGCCCGCCCAGCTCTGGGTTCAGCGTCTTGCGTGATCCTTCTGGCACCGCACCGCCCTGGTATTTCCCGGTCAGAAGTCCGGTTCCCAGCGGCGAAAACGCCATCAGCCCCACGTCTTCGTTGACGCTGAGTTCGGCCAGATCCGTATCATACATCCTGCACAGGAGCGAATATTCGTTCTGGATCGAAGCCACGCGCGGATAGCCCTTTTCCTCGGACAAGCGCAGCCATTGGGCTGTGCCCCAGGCGCTTTCGTTGGAAAGACCAAAGGCGCGAATATTGCCCTTGTCCACCTGCGCCTGCAGCGCCTCCAGGCAATCCAGCATATTGGCGAGGGTTTCCTCCCGGTTCTGGCCCGAGGGATCATAACTCCAGTTCTTGCGGAACATGTAGCTGCCCCGGTTGGGCCAGTGGAATTGGTAGAGATCAATGTAATCGGTCTTCAGCCGCTTCAGCGAGCCTTCGATGGTCGGCGCGATGGTCTTTGACGAGATCGCCTCTCCGTCGCGCACCACGGCAAGCCCCTCGCCCGAGTGTTTGGTGGCCAGGATGTAATCACTGCGGCGTCCGGTCTTTTCATTCCAGTTGCCGATGATCGCTTCACTGTGGCCGACGGTTTCCTTGCTGACCGGGTTCACCGGGTACATTTCGGCGGTGTCGACAAAGTTCACGCCCGCCGCCAGCGCCATGTCGATCTGAGTATGTGCGTCAGCCTCGCTGGTCTGGGTGCCAAAGGTCATGGTGCCAAGGCACAGCTCGGATACCGTCATTCCGGTGCGGCCCAGAGGGTTCATTTTCATATCGCGCGATCCCTGTCTCAAACGTTTCAAAAGACACTACTCCTGACCCAAAGGAGTGCAACCCTATGCCGTTGGTCGCTTTACCTGCTGCCTCCAAAAAAGGCACACCCTTAACGCGAACAGGTACCGCCCGACCCGAACGAAAATCACGTAAGGACCCGGAACAAGACCCTGAAACATAACCCGAATTGAAGGAGCACCCCATGACATTTCCACTGAAGAAAAGTTACAAGGAACTCATCGCCGAAGCGGACAGCGTGGTGAAACACGTGACGCTCGATGAAGCCCAGGCGCTCCTAAGCCAGGCACGCTCCCAATTCGTGGATCTGCGCGACATTCGCGAACTTTACCGCACCGGCGTGATCCCCGGCGCGTTTTCCTGCCCGCGTGGCATGCTGGAATTCTGGATCGACAAGGAAAGCCCCTACCACAAGGAGGTCTTTGACGAAGAAAAGCTGTTTGTCTTTTACTGCGACAATGGCTGGCGATCGGCTTTGGCTGCCAAGGCTGCGTTGGAAATGGGCCTTCCCGAGGTCCGGCATCTGGAGGGCGGCCTGGACGCTTGGATGGAAAGCGGCGGCGCCTTGTGTCCGGTTAAATGGTAACGCTGGCCTACCCGCACTGAGTGAAGAGAGGGCCTGCGCCCTTCTCTGGACGCCCCGGCACCTCCGAATGCCGGGGCGTCGTCATGTCTCCCTGCGCTTTCCTGCTGCCTGCCGCATCCGAGGGTCTTGCCGAGGGTGTGAAAATAGAACAGCCTGCGGCGGATCTAATCAGGGAGAGTCTCCATGCCACAGAACATCACCAAAGGCATCAAGGCCTTGCTTGCCGAAGCCAACGCCATGGTTGACACCATGTCCGTGGAGGACGCCAAAGAGAAAGCCCAGGACGAGTCTTACGTCTTTGTCGATCTGCGCGATATTCGTGAGCTGCAGCGCTCGGGCATGATCCCCGGTGCGTTTTCCTGCCCGCGCGGCATGCTTGAATTCTGGATCGACCCGGACAGCCCCTATCACAAGCCCATCTTCAACCAGGACAAAACCTATGTGTTTTACTGCGCCAGTGCCTGGCGTTCGGCGCTGAGCGCACGCGCGGCGATGGAGATGGGCCTGTCCCCGGTCATGCATCTGGAAGGCGGATTTACCAAATGGGCCGAAGAGGGCGGCGCCGTCGTCCCCCGCGAGAGCTGACCCACCGCCGGATATCACCCGCCCTGAGCGGCAAAAGGAAAGCGACACGGCCCTCCCGCGTCGCTTTCCTTTTGCCCCATTCCCCCTCCTTCATGCCCTGCCCTTTCTGCTGCACTCCCGCCAAACAATATTGAGAACAAAAGGCGAACACTGTAATCTGACAACCATGTCGATTCACCCCATCCCTCCACAGCTGCCTACCGGACTAGCCTCTGGTTCCACCCCAGGCCAAAGACAGCGAAAGGCCAGCGTCACCCTGCTCGGGGATATCGCCCTGCAGCGCGGTCGAGCGCATGAAGCCTGTGGCAGCGCCCGGTACAGTTTCGCGCTTTGGCTGGCCGGGGCGATGGCCGGGCCAGTGCTGTGGATCTCTCCGCCCCGGGACGCCGCAGAACTGAACCCCGACGGCATGGTGGATTTTGCGGATCCGTCCCGGTTTCTCTGGGTGACAGCCCCCCGATCCGAAGATGTTCTCTGGACCATGGAGGAAGCCCTGCGTAGCGGCGCCACCCCGCTTGTCATCGCGGACCTGCCCGCCCCCCCGGCCATCACCCCGGTACGGCGCCTGCATATGGCAGCTGCGGCGGGCGGGCCTCTGGCGATGGACGGAAACGCGCCGCTGGCGCTGCTGCTGACGCCCGGCGCGGGTGGCGCCCAGGGCATCGAAAGCCGCTGGACCATGCGCCCCGCGCATCAGTACCGCAATCGTATCTGGCAGTTGGACCGGCTGCGCGCCCGCGCCCTGCCCCCGCGCAGCTGGCAGCTGACACAACGGGCTCCGGGCGGCCCTTTGACTGAAACTGTCGCCCCTGACACGTCCACTCCCTCCCCCGGACAGGAGCAAGGCCAGAGCCGAGCCACGCCCCCAATGGAAGAAGCCGGGAAGCAAATCAAAAAAGTTAGCTGAATACGACATGATCTGACGAAAAGGGCTAGCAATCCCCACGCGCATTGGCACAGTCGGCAACACCATGCGCCTGATCCTTTCCTTTGCCGCCCTGTTCCTTTCTGTCATTCTGTTGCAGCTCTCTGCTGGCGGCGTCGGACCGCTGGATGCGATCTCGGGCCTGACGCTCGGCTTTGACAAGCAAGAAATCGGTCTACTGGGGTCTGCGCATTTTCTGGGCTTTTTCATCGGCTGCTGGTGGGCCCCACGGCTGATGGGCACGGTGGGCCATTCCCGCGCATTTGCCGTATGCACCGCCCTCGGGGCGATGGGCCTGATCGGACACACCCTCACCGAAGCGCCGCTGGCCTGGGCCGCGATGCGCATCGCATCCGGGCTGTCGGTGGCTGGTTGTTACACGGTGATAGAAGCCTGGATGAACGCCAAGGTCACCAACGAAAGCCGTGGCCGGGCCATGGGCACCTACCGGCTGGCCGACCTGATCGCCTCCCTTGCGGCACAGATGATGATCGCGGTACTGCCACCGGCCTCTTACGTCTCCTACAACCTTCTGGCCCTGCTTTGCTGCGCCGCGCTCTTGCCGCTGACCCTGACCCGCAACAGCCAGCCCGCAACCCCAGCCGCGCCGCGCCTGCGGCCCGGGCTGGCCTGGCGCTGTTCGCCACTGGCCGTTGTCGGCGTCATCGTCGCCGCGATCGGCGCCGCCTCGTTCCGGATGGTGGGGCCGATCTACGGCACCGAAGTTGGGTTGGAGCTGAACCAGGTTGCCTTTTTCCTTGCGGCCTTCGTGCTGGGCGGCGCACTCGCACAATACCCGGTGGGCTGGCTTGCGGACAAATATGACCGCCGCTGGGTGCTGATCTGGCTGTCAGCAGCCGCCATTATGTCTTGCGGCCTGACGATCCTCATATCGGGTCAAAGCACCGAGGCCACCATGATGATGGCAGGGTTGTTTGGCTTCACCGCCTTCCCGGTGTTCTCGGTCTCATCGGCCCATGCCAACGACTTTGCCACATCAGACGAGCGGGTCGAACTCTCTGCCGCGCTGATGTTCTTTTACGCGCTCGGCGCCATCGCTGCGCCTTATGTATCCTCCGCACTGATCAGCGGCTATGGCCCCAAGGCGCTGTTTGCCTTTATCGCGGTTGGCCATTTCGGGCTGATCCTGTTCGGCCTGTCGCGCATGCGCTCGCGCCCGACCCCGGACGAACGCACCAACTACGTCTACGCCCCGCGCACCTCCTTTACCATCGGACGGTTGATGAAAGGCTCGCGCGAAAAACGCTAGATCCCGCGAAAAAGGGTCGGAAAAATCCGGCCCTTTCATACAATGTGTGCAACCAGGCGATCTAGGCCAGCGGCGTCTCCACCTCATCAGCCGCTTCTTCTGCCGCCGATGCCTCGGCCTCCACCGTCTCTTTGGCAGGTTCAGATGACACCCCCAAAGCGCCGCTGGTGATACCGGCCACCCCATCCTCCATGGACAGGCCCAGTTCTTCGCCCAGCTTCTTCAGGGCAGGCATCTGAACCGCCATGCCCATAATGGAATCGAGTGCCTGATTGACGACGGGCTTGTCGCCGCCACCCGCCTGTGCGGCCACGGAGCCTGCACCGCCTGCGCCAACGCCCATGCCTCCGACCTGATGGATCTTGATCGAGTCGATCTTTTCGGCAGGTTTGACCATTTCCGCCACGATGGCAGGCATCGCTTCGATCCGGGCGAGATCGACCTTGAAGCGGATCTGAGCCTCAGACAGGACATTGTCTGCCTCAACGATGGCGCGCTTACCTTCCGCCTCGGCCAGCATGTCGTTCTTCTTGGCCTCGGCGCGGATGTTGAGTGCATCGGCTTCGGCCTGCGCCTCTTCACGGCGCGCTTCGGCGCGGTCGGCGGCGGCTTCCTTCTCCGCCTGGGCAGCCAGACGAATGCCGGTGGCCTGACGTTCCGCCTCGCGCGTGGCTTCGATCAGAACGATCTGCTTCTGACGCTCGGCCTCTGCCACCTGGCGGGCGGTTGCCACCGCTTCGGTCGCCTTGGTCGCCTCGGCGCGGGCCAGATCAGCCGAGGCACGGGCGCGGCTTTCCTCTTCGGATTTCTGCGCGATGATGATTTGGCGCTCCTGTTCAGCGACCTCCAACTCCCGCTCCTTGGAGATTTCGGCCTCACGGATCTTACGCTCGCGCTCAATGTCGGCGGCGCGAATGGCCTCTTCCCGTGCGATCCGGGCGCGTTCGGTTTCACGCACGCTGTCCTCAGTCCGGGCGGCAATCTCGGCCTCTTGCGCCACACGCAGGGTTTCCACCTTCTGCTTCTGCTCGATCCGGGCCTGTTCCTCGTCCTGTTCGATCAACAGCTTCTGACGCTCAGCCTCCATCGCGGCGCGGCGCACGGCGACATCCGCCTCTGCATCAATCTGGGCGCGTTCCTTTTTCGAGACCGCGATCACCTCGGCCAGCCTGCGCATCCCCACCGCGTTAAAGGCGTTGTTTTCATCCAGCGCCTCGAACGGGGTTTGGTCGAGCGCGGTCAAGGAAACGGATTCCAGCGACAGACCGTTCTTGAGCAGATCCTCGGAAACCGCATTCTGCACTTCCTGAACGAAGTCAGCGCGGTTCTCATGCAGGCCATCCATGGTCATCTGCGCCGCCACGGCGCGCAAACCATCGATCAGCTTACCCTCGATCATTTCTCGCAGCTGCTCCACATCGAAGGTCCGGCTGCCAAGGGTCTGAGCCGCACGGGCGATCCCTTCTGTTGTGGCCATGACCGAGACGTAGAATTCCACCCCCACATCGACGCGCATCCGGTCCTGGGTGATCAATGCCGCCTCGCCGTCGCGCTTCACCTCAAGGCGCAGGGTCTTCATGTTGACCGGGCTGACCTCATGCAACAGGGGCACAACGATCGTGCCACCATCCATGATCACCTTTTTGCCGCCAGCCCCTGTTTTCACAAGACTGATCTCGCGGGTAGAGCGCCGGTAGAGGCGACCAATAACAAGCCCGAACAGGGCAAGAAAAATAATTACGGTAACAACAACAATCAACAGAAACTCAAACTCCATTGAGAAACCTCCCTGTGGGACAAAAGTTAGAATTTTATCGTCAAGCTTATTCGGAGACGGCAACAAGCACGTAACTCCCCCTGCGCCGATCCCGGATCACCAGAACCTCGGTGCCCTGAGCGATGGTATCGCCATCTTTCAGAGGTTCGGCGCGCAAGTAGTGGGCATTGCCATAGCCATCCATGACTCGCACCTCAGCCGGGCGCCCCCTGGCGGCAGTGCCTTGGGTGACAATACCGCGGCGGCGGCCCAGATTGCGCTCGGACAGTGCCTCGGTTTCGGTCTGCGGCAAGACGCGGGCAAATGCAGCCCCAAAAACCCGCGCGAACCAAAAGGCAAAGGCGCCTGCTGGAATGGCTGCGCCCCAAGCCGGGGCAAGCAGCCCAAAGAGCGAGGACAGCGCCACCTGCAAGCCCATGCCCGAAAGGCCAAAGCCGAGCAAAATAGCCCCAAGCCAGATCACCGTCGGCATGCGGCCCAGCCCCAGCCAGGATGCCAGGCCTGTCGGGGTCGAAACACCTGCATCTGCAGGTGCATCAGGTGCCAGTTCCAGATCCAGTTCTGCATCTGGCAGGTCCAGATCCGCAGCATCAATGCCCTCAACCCCGCCCAGTTCCGAACCATCCAGATCAAGATCGAAGTCGCCGACATCGCCCGCATCGATATCCAGATCTGCATCGTTGTCAGCGCCGATCAGGCTCCCGCCCAAGAGCAAGGCCACCAATTCCAGCACCATCAAGCCGGTCAGCAGCGCAAGCGCCAATGTGAACGGGGCAAAAGCTCCGTCGAGCAGAAATTGCAGCATGTAGAAACCGACCTCACAACTCAGGATCATAAAGTATGCAGTAGTATACAATGAATATGGGAAGGGTTATTGACCGTTTCAATCCCGCACCCTGTACAACCTGAGGGTACGATGGCCGGGGACCGTTTGATACTCAAGAAAAACCTTGAACATGTTTCGACTTCTGTTGGATTTCGCGCGAATGGCACAGGCGGGGTTTCCGCCGCCCCCGCCATGCGATAGAGGGTCAGGCAAAGCGACATGTGGATGGATGGTATGGAACGCATTCTGATTACCTCGGCGATCCCTTACATCAATGGGATCAAACATCTGGGCAACCTCGTGGGCAGCCAGCTGCCTGCCGACCTTTACGCGCGCTATCAGCGTGGCCGCGGCAACGAGGTGATGTTCCTCTGCGCCACCGACGAACACGGCACCCCGGCTGAGCTGGCCGCCGCCAAGGCAGGCAAGCCGGTCGCGGAATACTGCGCCGAGATGCACGAGGTTCAGGCCGAAATCGCCAAGGGGTTCTGCCTCAGCTTCGATCACTTCGGGCGCTCTTCCAGCCCGCAGAACCACGCGCTGACCCAGCATTTCGCGGGCAAGCTGGCCGAGGCCGGGCTGATCCGTGAAGTGGTGGAGAAACAGGTATATTCCAACGCCGATGGCCGTTTCCTGCCCGACCGCTATATCGAGGGCACCTGCCCCAACTGCGGGTTCGAGAAGGCGCGCGGCGATCAGTGCGAGGAATGCACCAAGCAGCTTGATCCCACCGATCTGATCAATCCGCGCTCGGCCATCTCCGGCTCCACCGATCTGGAAGTGCGCGAGACCAAGCACTTGTACCTGTGCCAGTCCGCCATGAAGGACCAGCTGGACGCCTGGATCGACAGCAAGGCCGACTGGCCCGTCCTGACGACCTCCATCGCCAAGAAATGGCTGCACGATGGCGACGGCTTGCAGGACCGCGGCATTACCCGCGATCTTGACTGGGGTATTCCGGTCAAGAAGGGCGAAGAAGACTGGCCCGGCATGGAAGGCAAAGTCTTCTATGTCTGGTTCGATGCCCCCATAGAATACATCGCCTGCGCCAAGGAATGGGCCGATGCCCATGGCAAGGCTGATGCGGACTGGGAACGCTGGTGGCGCACCGACAAGGGCGCCGAGGATGTGAAATACGTCCAGTTCATGGGCAAGGACAACGTGCCCTTCCATACCCTGTCTTTCCCGGCGACCATTCTGGGGTCGGGTGAGCCGTGGAAGCTGGTCGATCACCTCAAATCCTTCAACTACCTGAACTATGATGGCGGCCAGTTCTCCACCAGCCAGGGACGCGGCGTCTTCATGGATCAGGCGCTGGAAATCCTGCCCGCCGACTATTGGCGCTGGTGGCTGCTGAGCCATGCCCCCGAAAGCAGCGATTCCGAATTCACCTGGGAAAACTTCCAGCAGTCGGTGAACAAGGATCTGGCCGACGTTCTGGGCAACTTCGTCTCCCGTATCACCAAGTTCTGCCGCTCCAAGTTCGGCGAAGAGGTGCCCACGGGTGGCGAATACGGCGAGCAGGAGCTTGCGCTGATCGAGGAGCTGACCACCCGCCTGCGTGCCTATGAGCAGCACATGGAGGCGATGGAGGTGCGCAAATCGGCGCAGGAGCTGCGCGCGATCTGGGTTGCGGGCAATGAATACCTGCAATCCGCTGCCCCCTGGTCGGTCTTCAAGGAAGACCCCGAGCGCGCTGCCGCGCAGGTGCGTCTGGGTCTGAACCTGATCCGCTTCTATGCCGTGCTCAGCGCACCCTTCATCCCGCAGGCCAGCGCCACGCTGATGGCGGCCCTGAATAGCTCGGACATGGGCTGGCCTACCGATGTTGCTGCGGCCCTTTCCGCCCTGCCCGCCGGGCATGGCTTCACCGTGCCGGAGGTTCTGTTCGCGAAGATTGCAGACGAGCAGCGCGAAGACTGGCAGGAACGGTTCTCGGGCACCCGCGACTAAGCAACGCCCAATCTATCAAACTCCAAAGGCCGCCAAATTGGCGGCCTTTTTATTGTGTCTGCTGCCACCTGAGCGACTCGGCCTATGTGCGGCAAACATCAGACCGCGCGGCGCCATGTTGCAGCCGGGCGGCAGACACCTGACGGCAACAGATCGCACGAAAACTGCGCCTTTCCCTAAGTTTTGGAAACAATCCACACCAAGGCGAGCCGCCCAGCGCAAATTTCCGAGTAAAAAAGTCGGATTGACAAAGGTGAGTAAATAAATCAGGTATAACGCAATCCAGCCAACCTGATCTGTCAGGCCAGCCCGAACGAACCGAGACAACCACATTGCGTCATCATGTCGAACATCGCTCCTGGCCCCGCGCCCACCGCATCCGAACCTGACGATCAGGACAGCCTGTCCCAGATCTGGCTCGAAGTATTTGCGCGCTCCGGCAGCCTTTCGGGGTTCTGCCTGGAATGGCTGCTGGACCGGGCCGAATTTGACAGGGCGGATTTCAGAAATGGGCACTCATCATGAACCAGATTACATCTGAACCCGTGGCCACCACCGCCACGACGGAAGCATTCCCCACGTATCACGCCGAAGACCTGACGCGCGGCGGCATTCAGGCACGCATTCTGCTGAACGGCCAGATCTACAGCCTGCGCATCACCCGCGCCGGGAAGCTGATCCTCACGAAATAACCTCAGAGGCTCGCCACAGCCTACGCACGACCTGCGCCCCTCAATCTTCCGATCCAACCAAGCAAGGATAACCCCGATGAAATCGCTGTTTCTCACCGGAACCGCTCTCACAGCCCTCGCCATGGGCGGCTCTGCCGCAATGGCCGCACCAGTGGCCCCCGAAAAAGGCGCCGTTCTGACCACCTATGCCAATATCGCCCAGGCGACCTATCAGGACAGCCTGACCACCGCCCAGCGGCTGAAGGCGGCTGTTGATGCGCTGGTGGCAGAGCCCTCGGCCGAAGCTCTACAAGCCGCCCGCACCGCCTGGCTGGCCGCACGCGTGCCTTACCAGCAATCCGAAGCCTTCCGGTTCGGCAATGCCATCGTCGACGACTGGGAAGGCAAGGTGAACGCCTGGCCGCTAGATGAAGGGCTGATCGACTACGTGGAGGCCTCCTATGGCGGCCCTTCAGATGAGAACGCACTGGCCGCGCTGAACGTGATCGCGAATCCCGCATTTGAGCTGTCAGGCCAGACCGTCGACACCAGCGACATCACCCCGGCACTGCTGGAAGACACCCTGCACGAGGCAGACGGCGTCGAGGCCAACGTGGCAACCGGCTATCACGCCATCGAATTCCTGCTTTGGGGCCAGGATCTGAATGGCACCGACCACGGCGCGGGCGACCGCCCATGGACCGATTACGCCAAGGGCGAGACCTGCACCGGTGGCAACTGCGACCGCCGCGGCGCCTATCTACAGGCCGCAACCGAACTGCTGGTCTCCGATCTGGACTGGATGGCCGCGCAATGGGCCGAAGGTGGCGCCGCCCGCGCCGAGTTGATGGCCGATGAAAGCGCAGGCATCGTCGCCATGCTGACCGGTATGGGATCGCTCTCCTACGGTGAACAGGCCGGTGAGCGGATGCGCCTTGGCCTTATGCTGAACGACCCCGAGGAAGAGCACGACTGCTTTTCCGACAACACCCACAACAGCCACTATTACGATGGGCTTGGCATTCAGAACGTCTATCTGGGCGAATACGTGCGGGTGAACGGTGAGCTCGTCTCCGGCGCCTCACTGTCTGATCTTGTTGCCTCAGCCGATGCCGATCTGGACGCGGAACTGCGCGGCAAGCTGGCCGACACCATGCAGGCGCTTGGCCGGATCAAGACCGCAGCCGAGGCCGGTTTCTCCTATGACCAGATGCTGGAACAGGGCAATGCCGCAGGCGAAGCGCTGGTGATGGGCGGTGTGAACGGTCTGATCGACCAGACCCGTTCGATCGAACGCGCGGTTGCGACGTTGCAACTGACCGAGGTCGAATTCGAAGGCTCCGACTCGCTCGACAACCCGGGCGCCGTCTTCCAATAACTCACAAAATCACCGGGCGGCCCAGCCGACAACCGCAGCCAGATACGCCGCCCGGTATCCAAATATCAGGACAGTACTATGAACAAGACTCTGGCTGCGGCGCTGGCTTTCGGCGCCCCTTTCGTGTTTTCCGCAACGGCGGCACAGGCCGAATTCACCTGGGAAGGTGAAATCGAAATCGGCAACGAGCAGATCATCTCTTCGGACGTGGCCGCGAACGAAATCCGCGACACCTACGCGACCATCACCGCCACCGGCACCTATACCTTCGGCAATGGCGTTTCGCTGTTCTCGACCCTCACCGCCGAAAGTGTGACTGACGCCACTGCCGACCGCAGCTTTGACGACATCGGCCTCTACATCGAAGAGATCGGCCTCAGCTTTGGCATCGGCGAAGCAACCACCGTCTCCATTGGTAAACTCCACCCCGTGTTCGGCACCGCATGGGACGATGCAGCGGGTTTCTTTGGCGGCACCCTGGCCGAAGATTATGAACTCGCCGAACAGATCGGTGTCCTGGCTGATGTAGAACTCAATGGCGCGGGCACCCTGTCCTTTGGCGTCTTCTATGCGGATGACACCGGTCTCAGCCGTTCGGCATGGTTCGACCGGGGCCGTAATACCGCCGCTGCGGGCGGCGCAGGCAACACCGGCGAGCTGGACAACTTTGCCATCCAATGGGCGCATAGCGTCGGCGCAACCCGGTTCCGTATTGGCGCCCGCCATCTGAGCGCAAGCGCTGGCGATGTGGATGACGAACAAGGCTTCGTCGCCGGCATCGGCCATTCCTTTGCAGACGGGTTTGATGTCTTCGCAGAGGTTGCCTCCTTCTCCAACTTTGGCGGCGGCGCGGATGACGCCACCTATGCCACGCTGAACGCGGCCTATGGTATTGGCCAATGGACCCTGTCCGGCACCCTAGCCCGCCGTGATCTGGACAGCGCAGGCGACACCGATCTGATCTCGGTTGGCGCGGATTACGAATTCCAGAACGGCATGACCCTGTCCGGAGCGCTGGCCCAGGTCGAAGACACCGGCGTTGCCGACACGACGCTGGGTGTGAGCCTGATCATTCCGCTTGGCGGCTGAACGATCCCTCGGTTTTGACTGCTTTTCGCAACAGAACCCGACTGGGCCGCAGTTTCTGCGGCCCTTTTTCATGCGCCCTGCTGCCCCCATTGGACCAGCGACACTGTGCCAAGGACTATCTCCGATAAAAATAGTCAGCATTACCCCTTGCCGCCTGACTATTTTTGTCAGATACCTGATGTCAGGAATCGAGATCCCCTTTGCCACCTCTAAGGGAGCCAGGCCATGATCGTCTGCCACTGCACACAGATCACCGATCACGACATTCACGCCGCCATCGACTGGATGCGCGCCGCAGATCCCCGGACGATCATCACCCCCGGCAAAATCTACCATGCGCTCGGCAAAGCCGCTGATTGTGGCGGATGCATGCCGCTCTTCCTCGACACGATGCGCGGCAATGCTAAGGTAAGTGTACCTGCGCAGTTGCAGAACCTACGCAAGCCACTCGGACAGGAGAACAGCCATGAAGGGCGACCCAATCGTCATCGACTACCTCAACAAGGCCTTGCGCCATGAACTGACCGCTGTCAGCCAGTACTGGCTTCACTTCCGCATGCAGGAAGACTGGGGGCTGGGCAGCATGGCCAAGAAAAGCCGCGAGGAAAGCATCGAAGAGATGCAGCACGCGGACAAGTTGATCGAACGGATCCTGTTCCTTGGCGGCCATCCCAACCTGCAAAAACTGGACCCGCTGCGCATTGGCCAGAACCCCAAGGAAACGCTGGAATGCGATCTTGCGGCCGAAATCAGCGCCCGCGCGCTCTACAAGGAAGCCCGCGAAGCCTGCGACACCGCAGGCGACTACGTAACCATGAAGCTGTTCGAAGCCTTGATGGCCGATGAAGAGGGTCATATCGACTTTCTTGAGACACAGCTGGACCTGCACGAGCGGATCGGTGCCGAAAACTATGCACAACTCAACGCCACCAAGATGGAAGAGGCTGAAGAGTAACCTTCTATTGGCTGCGGCGCTTGTCGCAGCCAGCACGGGACAGGCGCTGGACCTAACCAGCCTGCCCCTTGGCGATCCGCATCTGGATGTGATCCCCCGCACCACCGAGGACAGCCAGCGCATCCGCGCCGTTACGGCCCCTGCCACGGATTTTTCGGCTCCCGAAGCCTATGAAACCCATCCTGCTGGCGCGACGACAACACGCGCCCGCAGCGACGATGAGGCGTTTTCCCAGCACTCCGCCAACCTGTCCTTCGAGCAGGAGTTGGAATTCAAGCTGGGCAATGGGCTGTTCAAGAAGATCTGGGTGTTCTCGCCCTCCTCCACCCGCGCCTCTGACGGGCTTGGCCCTCTTTACAACGCCCGCTCCTGCCAGCGCTGCCATCTGAAGGATGGGCGCGGCCATGTGCCTGCGGGGCCGGATTACCGTTCTACCGCGATGTTTCTGCGCGTCTCCATTCCCGGCCCGGTACCCGAGCAGGTTCAGGCGATCAAGGATTATATCGGCACGGCCCCCGACCCCACCTATGGGCAGCAGCTTCAGGATTTCTCGGCCCCAGGCATTTCCCCGGAATACCGGCTTGGCATCCGATATGAAGAAGAGACCGTCGATCTGAACGGTGGCGAAACCGCCTCGCTGCGCAGACCGATCTACAGCGCCGAGGATCTGGGCTACGGCCCGCTGCACACCAACGCCATGCTGTCCCCCCGCGTGGCGCCGCCGATGATTGGCCTTGGCCTGCTTGAGGCGATCTCCACCGCCGATATCCTTGCTGCTGCCGATCCGGACGACGCCGACGGAGATGGCATTTCCGGTCGGGCCAATCTGGTCTGGTCCGAAGAGTTTCAGCAGATCATGCTGGGCCGCTTTGGCCTCAAGGCGGGCATGCCGACGGTGCACGAACAATCCGCTGCCGCCTTTTCCGGGGATATCGGCATTTCGACGCCGCTGTTTCCCGCCCCCTGGGGGGAATGCACCACCGGGCAAACGGATTGCCGCGCAGCACCGCACGGAAATGATGACGCCCGCGGCACCGAGATCGATCAACCGAACATGGATCTGGTCACCTTCTACGCCCGCAATCTGGCCGTACCCGCCCGCCGCGACCTGGACGATGCGCAGGTGCTGCGCGGCAAGGAACTGTTCTACAACGGCGGCTGCGCCGCCTGCCACCGGCCCAAATTCGTGACCCATCGTCTGAAAAGTCGCCCCGAGCACAGTTTCCAGCTGATATGGCCTTACAGCGACCTGCTGCTGCATGACATGGGCGAAGGTCTTGCCGATCACCGCCCCGAAGCCCGCGCCACCGGGCGGGAATGGCGCACCGCGCCGCTCTGGGGGGTTGGCCTGACGCAGCAGGTGTCGCCGCGCGCCACCTACCTGCACGATGGCCGCGCCCGCAGCCTGCTGGAGGCGATCCTGTGGCATGGCGGCGAGGCGCAAGATGCCCGCAACACCGTGGTCTCCCTCTCCCCCGAGGACCGCACCGATCTTATCCGTTTTCTGGAGAGCCTATGACACGCCCCATCCTGCCCCGCCTGCTGGCCCCTGTCCTTGCCGTCACCCTTACCCTAACGCCATTTTCTGCACGCGCGGAGGTGATTGATGAGGCCCTGGAGCAGCACATTCTGCCGGGCTTCGAAACACTGGCGCAGGAGGCCCAGCAACTGAGCGCGACAGCCGCTGAGGTCTGCGACCCCGGATCGGTCCAGTTGCAGCAGGCCTACGGCGAAGCCTTTGATGCCTGGGTCGCGGTCAGCCACCTGCGGTTCGGGCCGACCGAAAGGGATAACCGCGCCTTTGCGCTCGCCTTCTGGCCGGACAGCCGGGGCAAAACGCCAAAGGCGCTGCGGGCGCTGATCACTGCCGAGGATCCGATTGCCAAGGATGCGGCGGCCTATACCAGCGTATCGATTGCAGCGCGCGGCTTCTATGCGCTGGAATTCCTCCTTTACGACGAGGACATGCAGCAGCTGGGCAGCGCCGACTACCGCTGCCAGCTGACCCGCGCCATTGCAGAAGATATCGCCACCACAGCCGATGTGATCTGGATGGACTGGCGCGACAGCTATGCCGACAAGATGCGCCACCCGGGTGATCGTTACCGCACCGAGGCCGAGGTCAAACAGGAACTGTTCAAGGCGCTGGATACCGGCCTGCAGATCCTGATCGATATGCGGCTGGGACGGCCGCTGGGCACCTACGACAGGCCGCGCCCGAAACGCGCCGAAGCCTATCGTTCGGGGCGCTCCCAGCACCACGTGATCCTGGCGCTGGAAGCGCTGGCACCGCTGGCCCGTATCCTCAGCGACGGAGATGCCGACCTTGCTGCGGAACTGGATGCAGCCTTTGACATTGCGGTCGAGCACGCCAGCCGCCTCGACGATCCGACCTTTGCAGGCGTTGCAGAGCCGGGCACGCGGCTGCGGATCGAGGCAGTGCAGCAGGACATCCGGAAACTGCGCGAAACCATCGGTGAGGATCTTGGTCCCGCGCTTGGCGTCGAGGCCGGTTTCAACGCCCTGGATGGCGATTAACAGAAAGGACCCAAAGACATGCCCTCAAGACGTGGATTTCTGGCCGGGCTTCTGGCGGTGGGGATGGCCCCGGCGGCCAGCTGGGCCGATCTGGGCTCGCCCGCCTATCTGTCCGCAGGCAAGGCCGCCGACGGCAGCTTTTTCCTGGCGGGTCTTTCGGACCTTGGCACCCTCCTGTTCAGCCACCCCCTGCCCGGCCGCGGCCATGCTGCCACCGCCCACCCCACGCGGCCCATCGCGGTGGCCTTTGCCCGCCGCCCCGGCCGCTTTGCCGATGTGATCGACTGCCGCACCGGCGCGCAACTGGCCCGGCTGGAGCCTCCGGCAGGTCATCACTTTTACGGACACGGCGTCTTCACACCCGATGGCAGCCTGCTGCTGACCACCGAAAACCACTTCGAGGCCGGGCGCGGCATCATTGGTGTCTGGGATGGCACCGCACCCTACCGCCGCATCGGCAGCTTTGCCTCGGGCGGGGTCGGCCCGCATGACATGATGCTGCGCGCAGATGGTACGGGGCTGGTCGTCGCAAATGGCGGCATCGACACCCATCCCGACAGTGGCCGGGCCAAGCTGAACATCCCCACCATGCGGCCCAACCTCAGCTATCTCGATTTTGACGGCCAGGTGACCGAGCAGGTCGAGCTGGACCCCCAGCTGCACAAGAATTCGATCCGCCATCTGGCGATGCAGGCGGATGGCACCGTTGCCTTTGCTATGCAGTGGCAGGGCGATCTGGGCGCCGATGTGCCGATCGTCGGGCTGCACAAGCCCGGCAGTGCGCCACGGCTGATGGCCGCCGATGACCCGCGCCTGCGCAACCTCAATGGATACGGCGGCTCCATTGCCTTTTCCACTGATGGTCAGCAAGTAGCTGTCACCTCGCCCCGCGGCGGCGTGGTGCAGGTCATGGACACCGCAAGCGGAGCTCTCACCACGGAACATCATCTGCCCGATGTCTGCGGCCTGTCCCAATCGACAGATGGGTTTATCGCAAGTTCCGGCAGCGGTGAGATCGTCGAGATCGCCAAGGGTCGCCTGTCGGTCCTGAACCAGGCCGAGCTGCGCTGGGACAACCACCTGATCCCTGTCATCTGACACTCCCCTGACATCTGAAACAACTCCCCCCGTCCCGCCTATCGCCGGGGCGGGCGAGATGAAGCCTGCGCGACAAATGGATTTTTGTTCTCCGCGCAAAACGAACCTTTTCGAAAACAAACGATGACAAACCGAAAATGAATCGCTAGATGGGCTTTGAAAGGGAAAGCCATGGATGCCACGACTCGTCAGAACGAAATCATAGAGCTGCTGAACACTCAGGATCGCGTCGAGGTCGAGGATCTGGCGCAGCGGTTCGGCGTGTCGCTGCAGACCGTGCGCACCGATCTACGCGACCTGTCGCAGCGCGGCGCGCTGTCGCGGGTGCATGGCGGCGCAGTACGCGTCAGCTCAGCCGCCACCCGCGCCTACGCGGACCGGCGCAAGCTGAACGCGGCGGGGAAACTGGCGATGGCAGCCGAGGCCGCTGAACTGATCCCCGAAGACTGCTCGATCACGCTCAATATCGGCACTTCGACCGAGCAAGTGGCCCGTGCCCTATCCGGCCATCGCGGCCTGACAGTCATTTCCAACAACATAAACATTATCAATATGATGATGGGTGGCGAGGCGCGTGAGCTGATCCTGGTTGGCGGCGCGGTCCGTCAAAGCGACGGCGCCATCGTCGGCGAAGACGCGGTGGAATTCATTTCCCGCTACAAGGTCGATTTCGCCATTATCGGCGCCTCCGCCCTCGATGCGGATGGCGCCATCATGGACCACGACGGCCGCGAGGTCTCCGTCGCCCGCGCCATCCTGAAAAACGCACGTACCCGCGTTCTGGTCTGCGATCACAGCAAATTCGACCGCTCCGCCCCGGTGCGGATCTGTGATGTGGCGGATCTCGACGTAGTGATCACCGATGCGCCAGTGCCCGATGCCTTTGCGGAGGCCGCGCGCGCCGCGGGAACACGCATCATCGTGGCGGGAGACACCGCCAGCCAAAACGAAAGAAACGAAAATGACTGATCAAAAGATCACCGACCTGTTCATCATCGGCGGCGGCATCAACGGCTGCGGCATTGCCCGCGATGCGGCAGGCCGTGGCTTGTCGGTCAGCCTTGCAGAAATGAACGATCTGGCCTCGGCCACTTCCTCGGCCTCGACCAAACTGTTTCATGGCGGCCTGCGCTATCTGGAATATTTCGAATTCCGTCTGGTGCGCGAAGCGCTGATCGAGCGCGAGGTCCTGCTGAAGGCGATGCCCCATATTTCCTGGCCGATGCGCTTTGTGCTGCCCTTTCACAAGGAGATGCGGTTCGACAGTGAAACGCCGACCTCCCGCCTGCTGACGCGGATCATGCCCTGGATGAAGGGCCGCCGCCCGGCCTGGCTGATCCGCCTTGGGCTGTTTCTCTATGACACGCTGGGCAAGCGCGGCATCCTGCCCGGCACCCGCAAGCTGGACCTCAGCCGCGACGAAGCGGGGGCGCCGCTGAAGGACAAGTTCCAGACCGCCTTTGAATATTCGGACTGCTGGATCGAGGATGCCCGGCTTGTCGTGCTCAACGCCCGCGACGCGCAGGCGCGCGGCGCCGAAATCATGACCCGCACCAAAGTTCTGGCGGCTGAACGCGCCGAGGATCACTGGCTTATCCACCTGAAGGACAGTCTAACGGGGCAAGTGTTCACGCGCCGGTCGCGGATGCTGGTCAATGCGGCGGGTCCCTGGGTTGCGGAGGTATTGAACCAGAAACTGGGCCAGAACAGCCGCGAAGGCGTGCGTCTGGTACGCGGCAGCCATATCGTGGTTCCGAAACTCTTCGACCACGGGCGCTGCTATTTCTTTCAGGGCACCGACGGGCGGATCATCTTTGCCATCCCCTATGAAGAGGATTTCACTCTGATCGGCACCACCGACGCCGACCATCCCGACCCGGAGACGGCCCCCACCTGCACCCCCGAGGAACAGGACTACCTGATCGATTTTGCCTCGCAGTATTTCAAAAAGCCGCTGCACCGCGACGACATTCTGTGGACCTACTCCGGTGTGCGCCCGCTGTATGACGATGGCGCCAGCTCGGCGACGGCGGCGACGCGGGAATACGTGCTGTCACTGGACACGGGCAATGCACCGCTGCTGAACATCTTTGGCGGCAAGATCACCACCTACCGCAAACTGGCCGAGGCCGCGCTTGCCAAGATCTCCGAGGCTCTGCCCGGCGTCGGCGGCAACTGGACAGCAGGTGTGCCCCTGCCCGGCGGCAATTTCGCGGTCAAAGATGTGACCAAGCTGCAGGCGGATCTTGCAGCGGATTATTCCTTCCTGACGCCTTATTGGGCCCGGCGCCTGATCCGCGCTTATGGCACCGAAGCGCGGTTGATCCTGGGTGAAGCAAAATCCGCCGAGGCGCTGGGGCGCACTTTTGGCGCCACCATTACTGAGCGGGAGTTGGACTGGGCGATTGCCAACGAATGGGTGCGCAGCGGCGATGATTTCCTGTGGCGCCGCACCAAATTGGGCCTGCGCCTGACCGAGGAAGAGCGCGCGGCCGTCGATACCTATATCAAGGACAAGATTGCCGCGTAACGGCGGGGAAATCGAAACGCACCGGGCACGGTATTCCCTGCCCGGTGACACCTCTGCAGATGGTCTGGCCGTCTTAGAACTCCACCCCTTTCTGCGCCTTGATCCCGGCGCGGAAAGGATGTTTGATCTGGCCCATCTCGGTCACCAGATCCGCGATCTCGATCAGCTCTTCCTTGGCGTTGCGTCCGGTCAGAACCACATGAGTCATCGGTGGTTTCTGCTCAACCAGAAACTCCAGAACCTCATCCAGATCCAGATATTCATAGCGCAGCGCGATATTGATTTCATCGAGCAAAACCATTGTGTTGCGCTCATCCAGTATCATTTCCTTGGCCTTTTCCCAACCTGCGCGGGCCGCCGCGATATCGCGGGCCTTGTCCTGCGTTTCCCAGGTGAAGCCTTCGCCCATCGCGTAGAACTGGCACAGATCGCCGAAATGCTCCTCGATCAGGGTGCGTTCGCCGGTCTGCCAGGCGCCCTTGATGAACTGCACCACGGCGGATGGCATGCCGTGGGCGATGCAGCGCATGATCATGCCGAATCCCGAGCTGGACTTGCCCTTGCCGGGGCCGGTGTGGACGATGATCAGCCCCTTTTCACCGTCCTTATTGGCCATCATGCGGTCACGCGCCGCTTTCTTTTTCGCCATCTTGGACGCGTGCCGTGCCGCTTCTTCCTCGGAAATGCCGTTATCAGACTTTTCGGTCACCAAGTGCCCTCCTGCAGTTTGGCACCATGTCTTGACAAGGAAGCCCGCAATAGCGCAAGGGGATTTTGTTGGTTCCTGCGAAAGCAGGCGAAGAGGGAATGTGACACGGCCATCTGGCCCAAGCACAGCCGCCCCCGCGACCGTGACCGGAGAGGTCTCCACGCCACTGGGTAACACCGGGAAGGCCGGAGAACCGCAAAGACCCCGCAGCAATGCGGCGGCCTTGAGATCCGCAAGCCGGGAGACCTGCCAACAGACTTAATCTACGGGCGGACGGGGTGTGCCGCGACCGGATGAGAGCCGATTCATCCATACGGCTCCCCTCTGGCCTCTCCCCGTCTGTCTGACAGGACGCAAGGAGACGCCCGCCAATGGCGAAGGATACGGCTGAACAGCCCCCCAAAGGCAGCCCAGAGGTCACCCTGACCATCTGCACCACCTGCAAGCGCGAAGGCGTTGATCCCGAAGCCACCCGGCCCGGCACCCTGTTGCTGCAGGCGCTGCGCGCCGCCGACCTGCCCGACGGGGTTTCGGTGCGCGGCGTCGAATGCCTGTCCGCCTGCAAGCGCGGGTGTTCCATGGTGCTGAGCGGCGGCACCGAGCGCTGGAGCTACATCTACGGCGATCTGGATCCCGATCAACACGTTGATGACATCCTGCAAGGTGCGGCTGCCTATGCCGCGACCGACGACGGTCTGGTGCCCTGGCGTGCGCGCCCGCAGGTCTTTCGCAAGCAATCCATCGCCCGCATTCCCCCGGCGCCCCAGCCGGGTGAATGCCCATCCGAGGAGTAACCGATGAGCGATCTCAACAAAATTCCCGTCACCGTGGTGACCGGCTTTCTCGGCGCGGGCAAGACCACGCTGATCCGTCACCTGATGCAGAACCCGCAGGGCAAACGCCTGGCCGTACTGGTCAATGAATTCGGCACCGCGGGTGTGGACAGCGACATCCTGAAATCCTGCGCCGATGAAAACTGCCCAGAAAACAATATCGTGGAGCTGGCGAACGGCTGCATCTGCTGCACCGTGGCGGACGATTTCATTCCCACGATCGAGGCCCTGATGGCGCTGCCGGAAACGCCCGAACATATCCTGATTGAAACCTCCGGGCTAGCGCTGCCGAAACCGCTGCTGAAAGCCTTTGACTGGCCCGCGATCCGCTCGCGCATCACCGTAGACGGGGTCATTGCCCTGGCCGACGCCGAAGCCGTCGCCGCAGGGCAATTCGCCCCGGATCTTGACGCCGTGCAGGCCCAGCGCGAAGCGGACGACAGTCTGGATCATGAAACCCCGCTGTCCGAAGTCTTCGAGGACCAGATCTCGTGTGCAGATATCGTGCTTCTGTCCAAGGCGGACCTTGCCGGGGAAGAAGGCCTTGCCAAGGCCCGTGCCGTAATCGAAGCCGAAGCCCCGCGCCAACTGCCGATCCTGCCGATGAGCGAAGGCGTGATCGATCCGCGTGTGGTGCTGGGGATCGGCGCGGCGGCGGAAGACGATCTGGAGGCCCGCCCCAGTCATCACGATGGCCACCACGATCACGAGCATGATGACTTTGAAAGCATCGTCGTTGAAATGGGCGAAGTCTCCGACCCGCAGGACCTGCAGGACCGCATCGTCAACATGGCCCGCAACCGCAAAATTCTGCGCGTCAAAGGCTATGTCGCGGTGGAAGGGAAACCGATGCGCATGCTGGTTCAGGCGGTGGGCGAACGGCTGCGCGCCCAATACGACCAACCCTGGGGCGCCCAGCCGCGCAAGACCCAGCTGGTGGTGATTGCCGAACACGACGATATCGACGTCGCGGGCATCCACGCGGATCTGGGAGCCTGAGTTCGGTGCAAGACCGGGGCAAAAACAGCTGTCTCGTCCGGTCGAAAGACCGGACAGCCCCCGACCGCCCCCATGGGCGGGGGCTTTGCCCCCACCCGCGGCAGTGGGCCGTCCTCCGCGTATCCGATCAGATCGGGTGGAGCTGACCCATGCATGTCGTCTTTCGCGAAAGCCACGGCCTTGAAGAAACCGATACGCCCTTTGACGTTGGGCAGGATCCCGCAGAGCTGATCGTTCTGTCCTTTTCCGACAGCGATCTGGGCGCCTTTGCCGCGGGCTGGCACCGGGCGGGCGGTAAGCTTCCCTCCTGTCGCCTTGCCAATCTGGTGGCGCTGAAACATCCCCTCTCGGTGGACACCTACGCCGAACAGACGCTGGAAGGCGCCAAGGGTGTTCTGGTGCGCCTCATTGGCGGCGAAAGCTACTGGTCATACGGCCTCTCCACCCTTCAGGATCTGGCCCGTCGCAAGGGGATCGCCCTCGCGGTCCTGCCCGCCGACGGGCGCGAAGATCCGCGGCTTGATGAACTCTCGACCCTGCCGGTCTCGACCCTGCGGCGTCTTCAGGCGCTGTGCGATGCAGGTGGCGCGGTCGCAGCACAGGCGGCCCTGGCACAGCTTGCCCTGGCAGCAGGCCTGTACGCGGGCCCGGTTCCGGGGATGAAGACAACGCCCGACTATGGCTACTACGACCCTGATAGGGGCGTGATCGCGGATATCCCCCAAGAGGGCAGGCCGCTGGTCCTGGTCAGTTTCTACCGCTCTTACCTGACTTCGGCAGATACCGCCCCGGTGGATGCGCTGATCGCCGAGCTGCGCGCGCGCGGCTATGCCGCCTATGGCACCTTTGCCGCCAGCCTCAAGGCCCCCGCAGCCGCCGATTGGCTGGGAGCGGAACTCCCCCGGCTTGCCTCCGCCGCCATCATCAACGCCACCGCCTTTTCGGCGCAAGGCTCAGACGGGCGCCCGTCGCCGCTGAGCACAACAGGCTGCCCGGTGTTCCAGGTGGCGCTCTCCACCGCGCGGCGCAAGGACTGGGCCGAGGCGGCGCGGGGCCTGTCGCCCGCTGACCTTGCCATGCATGTGGTCCTGCCCGAGGTGGATGGCCGTATCATGGCGGGCGTGGTCAGCTTCAAGGCGCCTTCCAAGAAAGACCCCGACCTCCAGTATTCGCGCTTTGCCCACCGCGCCGATCCGGGCCGCGTGCGCGCCGCCGTGGACCGGATCGAAGGCTGGCTGCGGCTGGCCCAGCTCCGAAACAGCGACAAACGCCTGGCGCTGGTGCTTTCCACATATCCGGGGCGCGACTACAATATCGCCCATGCGGTGGGCCTTGATGCGCTGGCTTCCTGCGAACAGCTTCTGACCGCGCTTGCCGATCAGGGCTACAGCGTCACGGGGACAGGCGATCTTGGTGCCCGCCTCGGAGAGGAGCGCATCGCCTTGCCGCTCGCGGACTACAAGGCGGCTCTGAAAACGCTTCCCGACCCCTTGCAAACCGACCTCAAGACGGCCTGGGGCGCGCCGGAGGAAGACCCAGACCTGCGCGACGGCGCCTTCCACCTGAAGGCCCTCATCGCAGGCAAGGCGATCATCGCCCTGCAACCCGAACGCGGCGAGGTTACGACCCGCGTCGATGACTATCACGATCTGGAGCGCACCCCGCGCCATGCCTATGTGGCCTTCTACCTCTGGCTCCAGACACAGGTTGACGCCGTCCTTCACATCGGCGCCCACGGCACGCTGGAATGGCTACCCGGAAAGGCGGTCGCCCTGTCTGACACCTGCTGGCCCGAGGCGCTGATCGGTGCCCTGCCAGTGATCTATCCCTTCATCGTCAACGATCCCGGCGAGGCCGCACAAGCCAAACGGCGCATCGCCGGTGTGACCGTGGGCCACCTGCCGCCGCCACTGGCGCAGACCACCCTGCCAGACGGCATGGCACGGCTGGAAAGCCTCTTGGATGAGTATTCCACCGCCGATGGTCTGGACCCAGCCCGCCGCGACCGTCTGATCGAAGATATCCGCGCCGAGGCGCAAGGCACCGGTGTCGAGGCGGATCTGGGCCTTACCCCCGACTGCTCCGCTGCCGAGGCGATCACCCGCATCGATGCCTTTGTCTGCGACATCAAGGAAAGCCAATACGGCGAGGGCCTGCACATCTTTGGCACCGGCCAGTGCGGACCGCAGGAAATCACCGGGGTGATGGATGCGCTTTCTGGGCGGTTGGTGGCCCCCGGCCCTTCTGGCTCTCCCTTTCGCGGGCGCACGGACGTGATCCCCACCGGGCGCAACCTCTTTACCACCGATCCACGGGCGGTGCCCTCGCGGGCGGCGCATGCGCAGGGGGTCAAGCTGGCGGAAGAGCTGCTGCGCCGCCATCTTCAGGACCACGGCGACTGGCCACGGGGGCTGGTGATCGATCTCTGGGGATCGGCCACCATGCGCACCGCGGGCGAGGAATTCGCCATGGCGCTGCATCTGGCGGGGCTTGCGCCAAAATGGGACGAAGGCTCCGAACGGGTTTCGGGCTTCGAGGTTCTGCCGCTTTCCATGCTGAACCGTCCCCGCATCGACGTAACCCTGCGCGTCTCGGGCCTGTTCCGCGATGTCTTTCCCGGCCTTGCCCAGATGTTCGAGACCGCCGCCGCCGCTCTGGCGAACCGGGACGAGGCCAAGACCGACAACCCCTACCTGACAGAGGTGCCGCGCGTCTTTGGCCCGAAACCCGGCCAATACGGCCTCTCCATGGGCGCGCATCTCGACACCTATTCCGACGAGGCCCGCGCGGCCGCGGGGGAAGCCTGGCTCAATGCCTCCTCCCACGCGATCGACGCCAAGGGCGACATTGCCGAGGCCCGCAGCGCGCTGGAAGACCGCCTGAAGGGCGTCGACAGTTTTGTGCATCTTCAGGACCTGCCGGAAACGGACCTCCTCGTGGCCTCGGACTATGCTGCGCATGAGGCAGGCTTTGCCGCCGCCATGGCCCGTATCGGGCAAAAGGCACCCGCGCTTTATCACATGGATGCGACCCGCCCCGATGCACCCCAGGCGCGCTCCCTGGGTGAAGAGATCGCCCGTGTCACCCGCGCCCGCGCCGCCAACCCCGATTGGGCAACCTCGATGATGCGCCATGGATTTCGCGGCGGCGCCGAGATTGCTGCAACGCTCGATCACATGGCGGCCTTCGCCCATCTGGCGCAGGCAGTGCCGCCACACCTGTTTGACCTCTATTTCGAAGCCACCCTTGGCCGAGACGATCTGGTGGAGTTCCTGGAGCGGGAGAACCCCGACGCGCTGGCCGCCCTGCGCGACCGCTTCCGCGCCTTGGCTGAGGCCGACCTCTGGGTCACCCGGCGCAATTCGATCATCGCTGGACTGGAGGGCGCACCATGAGCGCAGCCCCAAAAGTCTACGGTTGGTGCCCCGGCGCCCTGCGCCCAATGATGTCGGGCGACGGGCTGGTGGTGCGTCTGCGCGCGCCCATGGGGCGACTCACCCCCGATCAGGCCCGCGGCGTCGCTGAACTGTCCCGGCGACATGGCAATGGCCTTCTTGACCTGTCAGCCCGGGCCAACCTGCAGATGCGCGGCATCAAGGACGACAGCCACACTGCGCTGCTCTCTGGCCTACGGGATCTTGGGCTTCTCGATACAGATGAGGCTGCCGAAGCACGGCGCAATGTGATGCTGACACCCTTCTGGACAGAAGGCGACGACAACGCGGTGATTGCACGGCGTTTGGCCTCCGCCCTGACGGCGGCCACGGATCTGACATTGCCGGGGAAATTCGGATTTGCCGTGGACTGTGGCACAGCGCCCGTTCTGCGGGACGCTGCTGCTGACATCCGTATCGAGCGCGATGCATCGGGCCTGATCCTGCGCCCCGATGGCGCCGAGCTTGGCCTGTCCGCGACACGGGAAACCGCCGTCCCCGAGGCACTGAACCTCGCCCGATGGTTCCTCGACACTGGTGGTGCACCCGATGGGCGCGGGCGGATGAGGCAGCACCTAGCCAAAGGCACACCACTTCCATCAGGCTATAGCTTGGTCGCCACCGTGGCTGCTACGGCTGCCAGGCCGGGCCAAACGGGCGCAGGCCAGTTGGTTGCGCTGGAATTTGGCCAGATGTTAGCGGGCACGCTCACATCACTTGCCGATCACGGCGCCCTGCGCCTCACGCCCTGGCGGATGCTGTTGATCGAAGGTGCCAGCAATATCGCTCCCTTGCCCGGCCTGATCCTGGACGCAGCGGATCCGCGCCTGCGGGTGAACGCCTGCACCGGGGCCCCCGGCTGCCTGCAGGCGCTTTCAGCGACCCGCGATCTGGCCCGCGATCTGGCGCCGCATGTGCCGGAAGACGCCCATCTGCATGTCTCCGGCTGCGCCAAGGGCTGCGCCCATCCCGGCCCTGCGCCGCTGACCCTGACCGCCACTGCCAACGACACCTTCACCCTGATCCGCAACGGTTCTGCCGCCGATCACCCCATTAAACACCGCCTGAGCGCCCGCACCCTGCGCACCGCTCCCGAACGTCTGACAGAGGGCAGCTGACATGCTCCACACCTATGAAACCGACGGCGCCAAGATCTACGCCGAAAGCTTTGCCACCATCCGCGCCGAGGCCGATCTCGACCGTTTCAGCCGCGATGAGGAAAGCGTCGCCGTACGCATGATCCATGCTGCCGGAATGGTAGGCCTTGAAGAGCATATCCGCTTTTCCCCCGGCATGGCCGAAACCGCCCGCGCCGCGCTGACGGCAGGTGCGCCGATCCTTTGTGATGCCTATATGGTCAGCGAGGGCATCACCCGTCCGCGCCTGCCTGCGGGAAACGAGGTGATCTGCACGCTGCGCGACTCCAAGGTACCCGATATGGCCAAGCAGATGGGCAACACCCGCTCTGCTGCCGCGCTGGAGTTGTGGCGCCCGAAACTCGACGGTGCCGTGGTCGCAATCGGCAATGCCCCGACCGCGCTCTTTCACCTTTTGAACATGCTGAAAGATCCCGCCTGCCCGCGCCCCGCGGCCATCATCGGCTGCCCAGTCGGCTTTGTCGGCGCGATGGAATCCAAGGAGGCGCTGATGCAGGACCTTCCCGTGCCGTCGATGATCGTGAAGGGCCGCCTTGGCGGATCGGCCATCACCGTAGCAGCCGTCAACGCGCTGGCCAGCTGGAAAGAATAACCATGGGCAAAGTTATCTGTGCAGGCCTCGGCCCCGGCGATCCGGACCTGATGAGTGTTAAGTCGCACCGCGCCATCACCGGCGCGCGCCACATTGCCTATTTCCGCAAAGCAGGCCGCAGGGGTCAGGCCCGCACCATTGTCGAACATCTGCTGCCAGACACGGTGCAGGAACATGCGATGGAATATCCGGTAACAACGGAGATCCATTTCTCCGATCCCGAATACAATCGCCTGCTGTCGGACTTCTACGATCAATGGGCCAACCGTCTGGAAGAGATCGCCCGGACCGACGACGTCGTTGTCCTCTGCGAAGGCGATCCCTTCCTTTACGGCTCTTTCATGCATCTGCACAGCCGCCTTCAGGCCCGCGCCGACGTGGACATCATTCCCGGCATCACCGGCATGTCCGGCTGCTGGACTGCCACCGATCAGCCGATCACCTGGGGCGACGATGTGCTGACCGTCGCCATGGCCACGCTCAGCGAGGATGAGCTGACCGAGCGCGCACGCGGAACCGACGCGCTGGTGGTGATGAAGATCGGCCGCAACCTGCCCAAACTGCGCCGCGCGCTGCAGGCGGCGGGCAAGCTCGACGATGCTTGGCTGGTGGAACGCGGCACCATGCCGACACAGAGCGTGCAAAAGCTGACCGAAGTAGTTGGCGAGGTGCCTTATTTCTCGATCGTGCTGGTGCATGGACAGGGACGTCGGCCATGACGCAAGTGACAGAAAGCGGATGGCTGGTCGTCGCGGGCCTAGGTCCCGGCGAAGAGGCGCTGGTGACCCAAGAGGTGCGCGATGCCATCGACGCTGCAACAGATATCGTCGGCTATATCCCTTACGTGAAACGCATCGCGCCGCGCGACGGGCTGGTGCTTCATGCTTCGGATAACCGGGTCGAGGTCGACCGCGCCACCCATGCGCTTGAGATGGCCGCTGCGGGACGCCGCGTTGTCGTTGTGTCCTCTGGCGATCCCGGTGTCTTTGCCATGGCCTCCGCCGTGTTCGAGGCGCTTGAGGCTGGGCCGAATGACTGGCTGGAGCTTGATATCCGTGTCTTGCCCGGCATTACCGCCATGCTAGCTGCCGCCGCCCAGATCGGTGCGCCGCTCGGGCACGATTTCGCGGCGATCAACCTTTCCGACAATCTGAAACCCTGGTCGCTGATCGAATCCCGCCTGCGCGCGGCGGGTGAAGCGGGCTTTGCCATGGCCTTTTACAATCCACGCTCCCAGTCCCGCCCTCACCAGTTCGCCCACGCGCTTGAGATCCTGCGCGCGGCCTGCGGAGAAGACACGCTGATCAGCTTTGCCCGGGACGTCACCAAGCCGACGCAGGAGATCACCACCGTCGCGCTGAAAGACGCAAGGCCGGAAATGGCGGACATGCGCACCATGGTGATCGTTGGCAACCGCGACACGCGGGCCATCGGGCGACACGTCTACACGCCCCGCTACGCAGAAGGTTCGGCCCCGTGATCCGGGCGGCCAGACAACCACGCCATGACCGCAGGCACGGTTCCAAAGGTCAGGCGCTGCGGCACCTTCGGGCGGGCGATCATGATCACCGGCAGCCCCAAATCGCGCGCTGCCTGCAGCTTGGCTTCGGCACCGGAACCACCGGCGTTCTTGGAAACAATATGGGTAATACCATGGGCCTGCATCAGTGCCCGATCCCCCGCCACATCAAACGGGCCACGCGCGATTTCAACGGTCTTGTCCGGCAGGGGAATCTGGCCTTCGGGCGGGTCCACCAGCCGCAACAGATAGTGGTTTCCGGGTTTGTCAGCAAAGGCAGCGAGGTTCTGTTTGCCGATCGCCAGGAAGACTCGCGCCCCCACTTCCGGCAACGCCTCAACCGCCTCGGCCAAGTTCTCCACATGGCGCCAGTCGTCGCTCAACTGCGCCTGCCATGCGGGGCGCTCCAATGCACAAAGCGCCACATTCGCCCGTTCACAGGCATAGACCGCATTGGCACTCATTTGCGCGGCAAAGGGGTGCGTTGCATCGATCACATGGGTGATCCCTTCGGCCTGAAGGAAAGCCGCCAAGCCCTCGCCCCCGCCAAAGCCCCCGACGCGCAGTGGCAGCGGCTGGGTGACGGGACGCGCCGTGCGGCCCGCATAGGAGAACACCGCATCCATCCCGGCCTCGGCCAGTGCCTCGGCAAGGCGCGAGGCTTCGGTGGTGCCTCCCAGAAGCAGGATGCGCGTCATGTCTGATCCTCTTGTAAAACAATGGCTGACCATTGTCGGCCTCGGCGACGATGGACCGGCTGGGCTGGCGAATGCAAGCCGGAAGGCGCTGGACGAGGCCGAGGTGATTTTTGGCGGCCCCCGCCATCTGGATCTGGTGCAGGCAGGTAATCGCGGCCAGCCCTGGCCGGTTCCGTTTTCTATCGATCCGGTGCTTGCTGCGCGCGGTCAACGCGCCGTGGTGCTGGCCTCGGGCGATCCCTTCTGGCACGGCGCGGGTGGATCGCTGGTGGCGCATCTCAGCCCGGATGAATGGGTATCGCACCCCGCCCCCTCCTGCTTTGCTCTGGCGGCAAATACCTTGGGTTGGAAACTGGAAGAGACACTTTGCCTTGGCCTTCATGCTGCCCCCTTCGCTCGGCTGACCCCTGTGCTGGCCGCCGGAGCCCGGATCATCTGCACGCTTCGAGATGGCAGAAGCCCGGCAGCACTGGCCGATTGGCTTACCACGCAGGGATTCGGCCCAACAACGCTGAAGGTGATGGAGGCGCTGGGCGGGCCCCGCGCCCAAGTGCACAGCAGTCGCGCAGATACCTTTCACCTGACCGGCATCGCCGCCCCCGTGGTGGCCGCGCTTCAGGTGGCGGGCAGCACAGGCCTGCCCCGCGCCAGCGGCTTGCCCGACGATGTGTTCCAGAGCGACGGGCAGATCACCAAACGCCCGATCCGCGCCATGACCCTTTCGGCACTCGCACCGCGAGCCGGAGAGCTGCTCTGGGACATCGGTGGCGGCTCCGGATCTGTCTCGGTGGAATGGTGCCTTGCCGCGCCGTGCAACCGGGCGATCACGTTTGAGCCGCGGGAAGACCGCCTCATCAATATCCGAGCCAATGCCGAACGGTTCGGGATTGAACACCGCATGAAACCGGTTCTGGGCCGCGCGCCGAATGTGTTGGCTGGACAGAAAAGACCCGATTGCGTTTTCATCGGCGGCGGTGGCTCACAGGCGTTGCTGGATCATCTGTGGCAAGTGCTGCCCGAGGGCACGCGGATCGTCGCCAATGGCGTGACGTTGGAGACCGAGACCCTGCTGATGCAGGCCCATGCCATACGCGGCGGGTATCTGATGAAGGTGGAACTGGCCGAAGCCGGGCCGCTTGGTTCGATGCGCGGCTGGGAGCGCGCGCGTCCTGTCATCCAGTGGAGCGTCACGCGATGAAGGTCGCGGGTCTGGGATTTCGCAAAGCGGCGGCCGTTGCCGACCTGCGCGCCGCCCTAGCGCTGACCGGGCATCAGCCCGATGCGCTCGCCTCACTCGCAGCGAAGGTGGAAAGCCCCGCCTTTCAGGCCCTTGCCGCCGAGTTGAACCTGCCGATGATCGCCCTGTCGGAAGAGGCGATTGCGGGCCTTGAAACGCCGACGATGTCGCCCCGTATCAAAACCCGGTTCGCAACCGGATCGCTGGCCGAAGCTGCTGCCCTCTGCGGCGCATGCCACGGCCGCACCACAGCAACCGCCCGCCTTCTCGTTCCACGCGTTGTCACCGCAGATGGCCTTGCCACTGCGGCCATTGCAGAAAGACTGACCTCATGACCGTTCACTTCATTGGCGCCGGCCCCGGCGCCGCCGACCTGATCACCCTGCGTGGCCGCGACCTGATCGCAGCCTGCCCCGTCTGCCTCTATGCCGGCTCGCTGGTGCCCGAGGCGCTGCTGCAGCACTGCCCGGAGGGCGCCAAGATCATCAACACGGCCTCCCTCTCGCTGGATGAGATTGTGGCCGAAATCGAGGCCGCACATGAGGCGGGGCAGGATGTGGCGCGGCTGCACTCCGGCGATCTGTCGGTCTGGTCCGCCATGGGCGAGCAACTGCGCCGTCTGCGCGATCTGGGTATTCCATATGACGTAACCCCCGGCGTACCTGCCTTTGCCGCAGGCGCCGCTGCGCTTGGCGCCGAGCTAACCCTGCCGGGCGTTGCGCAATCGCTGGTGCTGACGCGCACCTCGGGGCGGGCCTCCTCGATGCCCGAAGGCGAAACGCTGGAGAATTTCGCCCGCACCGGCGCGACGCTGGCCATTCACTTGTCGGTGCATGTGCTGGACGATGTGGTGGCGCGTCTCTCTCCGGCCTATGGCGACGACTGCCCGGTCGCAGTGGTTTGGCGGGCGACATGGCCAGATCAGAAGATCATCAAGGCCACACTCGGCACATTGATCGAGGCGACCGAGGGCGCGCGCGGGCGCACTGCGCTGATCCTCGTGGGCCGTGCCCTTGGTGCCGAGGACTTCGACGAAAGCTGCCTTTACGCGCAGGACTATGACCGGCGTTACCGCCCGCAAAGCGCCGACAGCCAATGGGCGGATTGGAGCGAAGGAGATGACTGAAACGGGCAAGACCGGATCCTATCCGCCGGGTCTGATGATTTCGGCGCCCGCCTCGGGCACGGGCAAGACCACTGTGATGCTGGGCCTGTTGCGCGCACTGGCCGAGGATGGCCTTGCGGTTCAGCCCTACAAAAGTGGCCCCGATTACATTGACCCCGCCTTTCATCTGGCGGCAGCCGGGCGCGCCTCTTTCAACCTTGATACATGGGCGATGGATGGCGACCTGCTCAATGCCGTGGCCGGACAGGCCGGTGATGCCGAGATCTGCGTCGGCGAAGGCTCCATGGGGCTATATGACGGCGTTGCCACGCGGGGGCAAAGCGGCTTTGGCTCTTCGGCGGAAACGGCAAAACGCATGGGCTGGCCGGTGGTGCTGGTGGTTGACGTCGGCGGGCAGGCGCAATCGGCAGCGGCCACGGCGCTGGGGTTTCGCGCCTATGATCCTGACCTGCCCTTTGCCGGTGTGATCCTCAACCGGGTTGCCAGCCCGCGTCACGAAAGGCTGACCCGCCTGGGGATGGAACGCGCGGGCATTCCCGTCCTTGGCTCCCTGCCCCGACGCGGGGATCTGACCCTGCCCGAGCGCCACCTTGGCCTCATTCAGGCGGTGGAGCACCCCGATCTTGAGGCCGCGATCGCGGGCTATGCCGCCTTCCTGCGTGAAAACGTGGATCTGGAGGCGATCAAATCCGCTGCCCGCGCCGGAGCTGCGCCCGCCTCGGCCCCGCTGCCGAAACCGCCTGCGCAGCGCATCGCACTGGCGCGAGATGCGGCGTTTTCCTTTACCTACCCGCATCTTCTGGAAGGCTGGCGCGCGGCTGGCGCCGAAATCATTCCTTTCTCCCCTCTCGCCGATGAAGCCCCGGCCCCGGATGCCGATCTGATCTGGCTCCCCGGTGGATACCCCGAACTGCACGGCGGTAGGCTGGCGGCGGCCGAAACCTTCCGCGCGGCTTTGTGCAAACACGCAGAGACCCGCCCCGTTCATGGCGAGTGCGGCGGCTACATGGCCCTTGGTGAAGCCCTGATCGACAAGAACGGCAACCGTCACCGGATGGCCGGGTTGCTGGGGCTCGTCACCTCATATGAAATACGGAAATTCCGCCTCGGCTACCGCCGCGCCGTGCTGCAGGCGGCGATGCCGGGATTTCCCGCAGGCGGCGCTTTGCGCGGACATGAGTTCCACTATTCGACTATTCTGGATGAACCGGACGCTCCGCTGGCACGGGTGATGGACGCAGACGGCAACCCGGTGCCGGAAACCGGCTCGATACGCGGCCATGTGACCGGCACCTTCTTCCACCTGATCACCGGAGAGCAATCATGAGCGGTTTTGTCAGTTTCGTCTCCTCCGGCCCCGGCGACCCTGAACTGTTGACCGTCAAGGCGGTGAAACGGCTGGGGGCAGCCGATGCGGTTCTGTTCGATGACCTTTCATCGGGGCCGATCCTGACCCATGCGCGCAAGGACGCCGATCTCGTCGGAGTGGGCAAACGTGCAGGGCGCCCCTCACCCCGGCAGGACCACGTTAGCCAGCTCTTGGTCGAATACGCAGCAACCGGGGCGCATGTAGTGCGGCTGAAATCCGGCGACTCCGGCGTCTTTGGCCGTCTGGAAGAGGAAATCACCGCGCTGCGGCAGGCAGGCATCGGGTTCGAGATCGTGCCCGGTGTCACGGCGGCCTCGGCAGCTGCTGCGGCCGCCAATATCCCGCTGACCCGGCGGCTGACCGCGCGACGACTGCAGTTCATCACCGGCCATGACGTAACCGGCGGCCTGCCCGAGGGGCTGAATATGGCCGCCCTCGCCGATCCCGAAGCCACGACCGTTGTCTACATGGGGAAACGCACCTTTGCAGCGCTCGCCGAACGGTTGCTGGTGGCCGGGCTGCCGCCCGAGACGCACGCGCTGATCGCGCTGGGTGTTTCGACCCCGGATCAGTCGCTGTCCTGCCACACGGTGGGGGAACTCCCCGAGGTTCTGCGCGCGATGGAGACCAAGGCTCCGGTGCTGATCCTCTATGGTCCCCTGGCCGATGAGGACCTGCCCCGCTGATCGCCCATATGCCGCAATTGAAACACGGATGTCGCGCCAGACACGTTGACAGCTTTGTAAGCGCTGTGTCATCTCTGAAAGACCAAAGGTTCCGACGGGTCCAAGACCCAAGGATGAAAAGGGAACACGGTGAGGTGTAGCCATCAGGCGCCAAATCCGTGACTGCCCCCGCAACTGTGAGCGGAGAGCCACCGGGCATAGCCACTGGTCCCTATCAGGACTGGGAAGGCCTCGGACCGGCATCGACCCGCGAGTCAGGAGACCTGCCGTTGGAAGACGTGGCCAGCATGGCCCAACCATAACCTATGTAATGCCGCCGGGTGAGGCGGTAAGGAGACAGAACATGCATATCGAACCCGGAATCGTAAACGGCGTCAAAATCGCCCTGTCCTATGCCACCGCCGCTGGCGCCATGGGCTTTGCTGCGAAAAAGACGATGGAAGATCTGGCCGCCTCCGGCATCGCATCCTTTGCGGCGCGTTCGGCCATTGCGACTGTCGGCGTCTTCACCTTCTTCGAAGTGCTGCCGCATTTCCCTGTGGGCGTTTCCGAGGTTCACTTCATCCTCGGCTCGACCCTGTTCCTGCTGCTGGGCGCTGCACCTGCTGCCTTCGGTCTGGCGATGGGACTTCTGATCCAGGGCGTGTTCTTTGCCCCGATCGATCTGCCGCAGTATTTCATCAACCTGACCACGCTGCTGGTCCCGCTGTTCGCGATGAAGGAACTGGCCAAGCGGATCATCGCTCCGAACACTGCCTATGTTGATCTGAAGTATTCTCAGGCGCTGGCGCTGTCGACCGCCTATCAGGCAGGCGTTGTCGGCTGGGTCGCTTTCTGGGCCTTCTACGGTCAGGGCATCGGCGCTGAAACCATGGCCTCGGTCTTTACCTTTGGTGCAGCTTACATGACCGTCATCCTGATCGAACCGCTGGCCGATCTGGCCGTTCTGGCCGCCGCCAAAAGCCTGCGCGGTTTGGAGCGCAGCGGTCTGGTCACGCCCCGCCTTTATGCGGCTGCGTAAGCCTTTCGCCGACATCTGAAGTTTCACATAGCGCGGCCCCGTTTCGGGGCCGTGTTTCTTTTCCAAAGGCGCCTGACATGATTGATCTCACCCTTGTTGGCATTGGCACCGGCAATCCCCAGCATCTGACCCTGCAGGCGGTCGAAGCCCTGAACGGGCTGGAGCTAATCCTCATTCCCAACAAAGGTGCCGGTAAGGACGATCTGGCCGGTCTGCGCCGGGACATCTGCAACCGGGTGATCAAATCGCCGGGGCCTGCGATCGTCGAATTCGACCTGCCGCAGCGCGATCCCGCGACACCAAGCTACCGACAGCGAGTGGACGACTGGCACGATGCCATTGCCGAGGTCTGGCAAGAGACCATCGATCAGCACCTGCCCCGGGGCGGCAAGGTCGGCTTTCTGGTCTGGGGCGATCCGTCGCTCTACGACAGCACCATGCGCATCGCCGCGCGGCTTCAGGCCCGGACCGAGGTTTCCCTGCGGGTCATTCCCGGCATCACCTCAATCCAGGCGCTGACGGCCAGCCATGCCATCCCCCTCAATGAGATCGGTGATCCCGTCACCATCACCACTGGCCGCCAGCTGCGTGACGCAGGCTGGCCAGACAGTGCCGATACGCTTGTCATCATGCTGGACGGCGACTGCAGTTTTCAGTCCATCGACCCCGAAGGTGTTCAGATCTGGTGGTCTGCCTATGCCGGTATGGAGAAAGAAATCTCCCTATCCGGCGCGCTGCGCGAAACCGCGGATGAGATCATTGATATGCGCGCGAAGGCGCGCGCGGAACATGGCTGGATCATGGATATCTACATCCTGCGCCGCCCCGCACGACGGTACCCCTCCGCCCTAGTCCAGCGCGCTGACGATGGCCTCGCAGGCCTGCACGGCATCCAGACCAAAGGCCGAGATCAGATAGTCAGGCCAGCTCGACAGCTTTACGATCACAACATCGGCGCTGCGATCGATAAAGATCAACTGACCGAACACACCCCGGGCCATGAACACGCCGCGCCCGGGATCGTGCACCCACCAGAACCGCCGATAGGCGCCTTGCGGTGACAGCACGTCATAGGGTGCGCCGAATTTCGACGGATCCGCACCTATGCAGATACCATCGATCCAGGCCTCGGGCACGATCTGGTCATCGCCAACCCGGCCGCCATTCAGCACCATATGTCCGAACCGGGCATAGTCCCGCAGGCTCGCATTGAACCCCCCATCGGCCAGCGCCGTGCCCGCATCATCGACGGTAAAGAACCCATCCAGTTCGCAGCCAAGCCTGCGCCAGATCCGGTCGGACAGGAGTACGGACAGATCCGTACCGCTGACCCGTTCCAGCGCCCAGGCAATGACATCGGTTTCAATCGACCGGTAGGAAAAGCTGAGCCCATGCGCCCGTTCCTGCGGCAGGGAGAGGATCACGTCGCGTATCGTCGGCTTGATCTCCCCGTCCCGCACCGGGCGCCAGCCCGAAGCGATATCGACCCGGGTCATGTCACTACCCGGCAGACCGTAGTCCTCAGAGAACCGCGCACCAGACAGCATGTCCAGCGCCTGATCCACCGTGCAGCCTGCGTAGCCGGTGCCCGCCAGTTCCGGCACGATCTCCTCCAGCGGGGCGGCCAGATCCAGCTGCCCCTCACCCTGCAGGATCCCGGCGAGGATGCCAATCACGGATTTGGAGACCGACTGCCCCAGATGCGCCCCCTCCACGTGAAAATCATTGGCGTAGAACTCGGTGACGATGGCGCCGCTTTTCAGCACCAGAAACCCGTCGGTGTAGCTTTGCCACAGCCAATCGCCGACCGACTGGCGGGTGCCTTCGCTGGTGGCAAAACAGACCTTTGACAGATCCTGAAGCACCGTTGGCAGCGGCGCAGCCGCGCCGGGTCCGCTGCGCACATCCGCCGTGGGAAACAGGCGCCGCATGTTCTGGAAGGACCAGCGGTTGAAGGGCGCCAAATCCCAGTTGTCCAGCGTCGGCCGTTTTTCCGGCGGTGGCGGAAATCCCTGCATGATGCCGATTTCCCGCGCCGTTTTCGGCTTCAGACTGTCTGCTGTCCGGTGCATTGGGCACGCTCCCGCATGGCAGCCCAGCGTCTGGGCTGCGGTCAAAATTTCGGTGATGGCCACGCGGGCCACCACCCTTCTATTTGGCTGAGTTACTGCTTCAGGCGGGTCCAGACCTTGTTGTACATCGCCACAACATCCTGATCGCAGGGTTTGACGAAGTCCGGCACCGGGGCGCCTTCAGGCATCACGATCTCCGGCGCCTCCAGCATTTCGGCGTCCATGAATTCCTCGGAGCCGATGACGCCGTTGGCATAGCGGGCAAAGTTGGAAGTCATCGCCGCGTTTTCAGGCTCCATCATGAAATTCACGAACAGCTTGGCGTTCTCCATGTTGGGGGCATCCGCCAGCACCGCGACGTTGTCCATCCAGCCGGTGAAGCCTTCCTTGGGATAGGCGTATTTCAGCGTCGGGCGATCGGCGCGGGCGCGCATCGCGGCGCCGTTCCAGCTTTGCGACAGGTCGACATCCTTCGAGGTCAGCTTTTCGATCACCGCGTAGTCCATGGTGCGCCAGTCTTCCTTGGCCTTGAGCAAGAGCGCCAGCAGCTCTTTCATCTGGGCGGGGTCGGAGTTGCAGCGCGGATAATCGAGATAGCGCAGTCCGGCGTTGATCACATCGTTCATGTCGTTGAGCATATTGATGCGGCCCTTCAGCTCTTCGGGCGGGTTGAACACGACCTCAAGCGTGTCGATGTCGCCGCCGTATACCGCGCTGTCGACGGTAAAGCTGGTGGTGCCCCACTGATAGGGTACCGAGTATTTGCGGCCCGGATCCCAGTAGACATCGACCCAGTTCGGATCGAGGTTTTTGAAGTTCTCCATCTCGGAGGCGTTGATTTCGGCCAGTAGCCCCTCGCCCACCATGATGGCGACCATATAGTCGCCCGGGACCACGATGTCGTATCCGCTGCCGCCTTCCTTGACCTTGGCCAGCATGGTCTCATTACTGTCATAGCCATCCAACGTGACCTCGATGTCATACTGCTTTTCGAATTTCTCGATCATCTCGGGGTTGGTGTAATTGCCCCAGTTGTAGATGTTCAGCGTGCCTTCGGCGTTAGCTGCAGCCGCACTGAGGGCGATGACGGAGGTAAGCCCCGCCTTAAGGATCGTCAGTTTCATGGATCTTCCTCTTGTTGGTTGGTGGGTCCCGTCTGGTGCGGGCTTCTGGTTATTTTCGTTTGCGTTGCAGGGCGAAGGTCAGCGCGACCAAGGCCACGGTCAGCAGGATCAGAATGGTGGAGACCGCATTGACTTCGGGCGTCACGCCGCGCCGGATCTGGCCCAGGATGTAGATCGGCAGGGTGGTTTCCCCGGGACCGGCGATCAGCAGGGTGATGATCACGTCATCCAGCGAGACCACGAAGGCCAGCATTGCACCGGCCAGAATGCCCGGCATCAGCAGCGGCAGGGTGACATGGCGGAAGGTCTGCCAGGGCGTTGCATAAAGATCGGCGGCGGCAGTCTCGAAGGTTTCGGACATGTCGGCAAGACGGGCGCGCACCGGGATAAAGGCAAAGGGGATGCAGAACACCGTATGCGCCAGGATGAGCCAGCCCAGCCCGGTGATCCCTGTCAACTGTCGCAGGATCGAAAAGAACGACAGGGTGGCAATGGCGGTGACGATTTCCGGGATCATCAGCGGCTGATTGATCAGGGCAATCGCTGCCGCGCGCCCGCGATAATTTCCGCCCCGCGTCGTCGCCAACGCCGCCATCGTTGCAACGACCGTGGCGATGGTGGTGGCCGTCAGTGCCACCCGGATCGAAATCCAGGCCGCGTTGCGGATGTCGTCATTCTCCAGCGCCTTGGCGTACCACTTGAGGCTCGCCTCGGTCCAGACGACAACCGAGCGGTTGTCGTTGAAAGAGAACAGGATCAGCACGGCGATCGGCGCATAAAGCAGCAGCAGAACCAGCCATGAAAGCGCCGTGAACAGGGGCTGACGCCGCAACTCACGCGTCTCGCTGTTGCGCCACAGCATGCCAAGCCTCTTGCGGGGCAGATCATCCATGGGCCTTCTCCTTCTCGGCGCCTGCCCGGAGCGACACCAGCAGCGCGATCAGCACTACCGACATCAGGATCAGCGCCGCCGCCGAGCCGAAGGGCCAGTTGCGCCCAGATCCGAACTGCATGGCAATCAGGTTGCCGATCATCAGCTTCTTACCACCGCCCAACAGCTCGGGCGTGATATAGGCGCCCAGCGCGGGGATCAGCACCAGCGCGCATCCAGCCACGATACCCGGGCGGCTGATCGGAATGACGATATGGCGGAACACCTGCACGCGGGAGGCATAAAGATCGTGTCCCGCCTCCAGCAGCGAAAAGTCGAACTTTTCCAGCGAAGCATAGATCGGCAGGATCATGAAGGGCAGATAGCTATAGACCAGCCCGGCCAAGACCGCCCCATCGGTGTAAAGCATCTCGATGGGCGCGCTGATCAGCCCCAGTTTCATCAGCGCAATGTTCAAGAACCCTTCGTCGCGCACGATCAGCAGCATGGAATAGGTGCGGATCAGCAGGTTGGTCCAGAACGGCAGGGTAATGGCAAAAAGCCAGAGATTGCGCTGTTCGGGTGGGCGGGCCGCGATGAAATAAGCCACAGGAAAGCCGAGGATCAAAGTGCCGATCATCGCGCATAGCGCCAGCCCGAAAGAGCGGCCAAAGATCTGCAGATAGGCGCTGTTGAAACTCAGAGTGTCATCAAAAATGTCCCGCTCGAACAGGAACTGCACATAGGCATCGGTCGAGAACACCCATTCGACGCCGCCATAGGTTCCCGGCTCCAGCAAGGAATAGACCAGCGCGATCGACAGGGGCGCCAGACCAAACACGCCGATGATCACGAGCGCAGGCAAGAGCAGGAACAACCGGACCCGCCGGACCGTCCTGCTACGAGCCGCAACGGCCTGCTGCAAATTCTGCGCCGTGGGCGAAGTTTGTTGCATCCCCTGCCCCATCAGTCTGCCAGCACATGCAGCATGGAGGTCTCTGGGATCAGCCCGATCTCGCTGCCCGCCGGGCTGGGCTCTGCCACCTGCACCTGAATCTCGGTGCCGTTCTGAAGCCGCACCCGCATTTGCGAACCGGCTCCGAAATAACTGCTGTCAAGCACGGTTCCGCGCAGCACAGCCGCCGCATTGGACGCCGCGCAAACGGTAAGGGTCTCTGGGCGCAGCGCCACATAGACTACCCCAGGAGGCAAGCCATCGCTGGCCGCATTGGCAAGTACAGGCTCCCCGCCGAAAAAACTGATCCGCGCCTGCGCCCCGTCATAGCCGAGGAGGTCCGCCGCCACGATATTGGTGTCGCCGATGAAATCCGCGACGAACCGGCTTTGCGGCGCGGTGTAGATCTGCTGCGGGGTGCCCACCTGCTGCACGCGTCCTGCGGACATGACCGCGATCTGATCGGACATCGCCAGCGCTTCGCCCTGATCATGGGTGACAAAGACAAAGGTGATGCCGGTTTCGCTTTGCAGGCGTTTCAGCTCGCTTTGCATGCCCTTGCGCAACTTCAGATCCAGCGCCGACAGCGGCTCATCCAGCAGCAGCACCTTGGGGCGCGGCGCGAGCGCGCGCGCCAAAGCCACCCGCTGCTGCTGCCCGCCAGACAGCTGGTCCACCCGGCGCGCGGCGAACTCGCCCATTTGCACCAGATTCAGCATATCATCGATGGCGGCGGCGATTTCCGCCTTCGGGCGGTTCAGCATTTCCAACCCGAACCCGATATTGCGGGCCACAGTCATATGCGGAAACAAGGCGTAATTCTGGAACACGGTGTTCACCGGACGCTTGTGCGGCGGCAGATGGCCGATCTCCTGCCCGTCCAGTGCGATCTCGCCTTCGCTGGGCAGTTCAAACCCGGCAATCAGCCGCAGCAGCGTGGTCTTGCCGCAGCCCGATGGCCCCAGCAGGGTGAAAAAGCTGCCCTCCGGCACATCCAGCGACACGGTTTCAAGCGCCGTCACAGCAGAGGCGCCGATGCCGAACCGTTTTGTCACTTCTATCACGTTGATCATAATCTGTTCCGGCACGTTCCTGTTGGCAGTCTGTCCGGTCAGACTAAAGCCCCAAATGCAATGGGGAAATACCTCCAGGAGGGGGTGTCGGCCCTACCCCCAGAGGGGTAGGCGCTCATCAGGTCACCGATTGCAGAAAGATCGAAAATAAAGCCGATTGCGAGGAAATCCCCAGTTTTCGGTAGATGTTCTTGCGGTGCACCTTCACCGTTGCGGGTGACAGATCCAGCAGCAACGCAATCGACTGGCTGGAATGCCCGCGCAGCAGATGCTGTACGATCTCAATTTCGCGGCAGGTCAATCCTTCGCAGACCTGCTCGATCATGCTCTCAAGGCTGACGCTGCCGCCCGCCGCCTCGCCGCTGCTCTGCGGACGCCGGTGAAAATGCTGCTCGCACAAGGCGGAGATCACCGGATGTATATTGCGCAGCCGTGCCAGATCCCGCTTGGAAAACCGCATCTCCCCCGTCAGCCGCCCGAGGGAGAGGAACAGGGTGCTCTCCGGCAGGGTGACAAACACCGCCATCTCGTCCTTCAGCCGCACGGACCGGTAATAGATGCTGAAATAATCGGTCTGGGAAAACCGATCCGGCGCCACCTGATCCAGCACCATGACCGGATCAAACTTGCCGCTGATATAACTCACCACAAAGGGATCCAGCAGCCAGGCCCGGTCCAGCCAGCGGTCCACCACGACCGAACGCCGCTCCTGCCGAACATTGTCATAAATATGCTCGGGCAGCCTGCTGGGGCTGAGCCGACTGACAAAGGCCCCGCGAAACGGCGTTGCTGTGCGCATGAAATCCAACAACGCGGGCAGGAAATCCGGCGTTCCGATGGACCGGATCGCGCTGGCAAGTTCATCGGACGTGGCTGCGGATTGGGTCATCTCAACCGATCTGGCTCTTTGTGGCAGGTTTATCCGGGCAGCGTTTTACAGCCACTCCCAGAGCAGTCTGCCCTGTTATAGGGCGCCCCGTCCACACTGGCGATGAGACCTTCGGCCACTGCACCGGGCGCAGCCATTGCGGTGCCGGGAATGCGCGCATAAAAACAGATCGATGCCGCGTTCCGGCGCACCTGTGTGCGCAATGCGGTCCCAAAAACGCTTGTGCATGCGTGAAAATCTGCATACGAAACATGGTGTTGAAACGCGCTGTTTGAGGTTGGTCTGGGGGTCGCTCTATTCAGGCCCCAAAGCCCGCTTCACACTCGGCGTCGGATGCGGGCGTGATGGAATGGTAGACATATCAGACTTAAAATCTGAAGGGCATATGCCCGTGTGGGTTCGAGTCCCACCGCCCGCACCATTTGACTTTCGGAGGTAGACAGAAAACGTAACGTCTTGAACGGCATGTTGGTTATGCAGTTCGAAGTCCGATTTCGCGTGATACACTGGTGGGGTCTGTAAAGGCCATTCACAATACCATTCTCTTGAGTTCGCAAGAACCTTTTTCCAAAATCTTCCAAAAGCTTGCCAATAAATCCATGGACGGTTTGAGCATTTCGTCGAATTCCCCCGCTGGAGCAGCTTGATGGGCAAGCTTCTCTCCCAAGGTGGCGGTTTCAGACAGCCCCGGTCGCGCTGTTCTGTACCATGGCAAGGGAAGGTCTCTCCTTCCGCGATGTCTTTCGCCAATATCACCTTGGCACATTGTGATGCCGCCGTGAGGCGGCATCCATGCTATCAACAAAGCCGCTGAACAGTCCGGACATCCGGGACCGCTACATCCCCCCGCCCGGATAGGCATCCGGCCGGGGACCATGGGTGTCTTGCCCTGTCAGAGTATAAAATCGCCTTCGTCCAGCGAATGCCCGCGAAGGCCGAGGAGCGTAATCTCCGTGTCATCGAGGTCAATCTCGGTACGGAAACCCCGCTCGCTGATGGCCCCTTCGATCTCATCGAAGCTATCGAAGCCATACGCGCTGAGGTCGATCTTGTCCTTGCCTGAGCGGAAACCAACAATCAGGTCGTGACCGTCGTCCTCCGCGAAGACGAAGGTGTCGGCTCCCCGGCCGCCAAAGAGATAATCATTGCCCTTTCCTCCGTCGATAAGGTCATTCCCTCGGCCGCCCTTTATGAAGTCGCTGCCAGCTTCGCCCTTCAACGTATCGTTGCCGCTGCCACCGAAAACCTTATCGCGCTGCGCACCCGCCAACACGAGATCGTCACCTGATCCGGCGAAAACGACGTCCTTGCCGCCCTTCGCATCGATCAGGTCATTGTCCCGCCCCGTGCGCAAAAAATCGCGTCCATCATCAGCAATCACGAAGTCAACGTCGTTCGCCCCATCAGTTGGCAACAGGTCGACAGGCAGAAGAACGCCGTCTAGGACGTGAACGACACCGTTAGAAGCCTGAAGATCGGTCGCGATCAGGTTGGGGTTCGAAAGATCCGGATCGGCATCGACAAGACTGAGGCCATCGAGCGTAAGTGTCCCGCCTTGCAGCGTCTCCACCTCTCCAGTGGCAATCACCTGGCTGGCTTGCAGGCTCTGGCCCGCTACGTGGTAGGTCAGAACGGTGGATATCAGCTCGATGGGGTCATTGCCTTCGTTCAGCAGGCGCAGGGCATCGACCAAATGGCCGAAAGCGCCTGCTTCGTCACTTCCCTCATACCCAAGGGTCTGGGACAGACCGACAAACGCGGAGTCGGTCGGCGCGAACACTGTGAAATCCTGGGTGTCGTCGTCCAGAACCCCTGCAAGATCGGCGGCAATCACGGAATCGCGCAGAATGTCGAAGTCTGCGCCGTTGCCGTCAAAGCCATCCGCACCACTCGTTTCGAGCACGAGACCGGTAACGGTCGGGGCATCATTGTCGGGCAAATCAATAGGCAAGAGTACCCTGTCGATCACATGCACCACGCCATTGTCCGCCATGATGTCCGTCGCAATCAGCGAGGGATCAATCAGGTCCGGTTCGTTGTCGCCCAGCGTCGGCAATTCAGAGGCATCGATAATGCCGCCCTGCAACGTCGTCACGGATCCGGCCGCAGCAATATCGCCGGAGGACAGTGACCCAACCGAAACATGGTAGGTCACCACAGCTTCGAGCGTGTCCGCACCCAGCGTGCTAAGGAATTCAGTCACCGCGACGGCGTCGGTCGTATCCCCTGCGAAGCCAAGATCGGTGGCCAGTTGACCAAAGGCCGCATTCGTCGGCGCGAACACGGTGAGGTCTGCAGCCGCGTTGTTGAGGGTGTCGATATAGGCAGTCCCTTTCTCAGCATCGATGAACTCGATCACTGAGACAAGAATGCTGAAGTTCGTATCGCTTGATGCGATTCCTGCAATGGTGGTCATGGTCTCTCTCTCCCATTTACTCAGACGCACAGAAGGCCAGCATGCCTCCTGTCAGCCCTAGAGCTCGTTATCGCTAACTTCGGCGGGAGCACCTCTTCGATCTCGCTTATGACGCCTTTCCAGTCCTGATGTCGGCGGTGGTGACACTCGCAGTCTGCAAGGCCACGCCCCCTCGGCTCCGAGCACTCTTGGGCGACTTCGGTCAAGGCGGTAGCCATTGCGGTGATAGTGCCACGAGATAAGCAGTTTCGGCAAAACGTGTCCGCTTTGGTTATGCACCCTTGGTTACGGCCACTCTCAGTGAGCGGATCAATCCTATCAACAAAACGTGATCATCAAACGTAGCCGATGACCTGCCCCCCGAAATCTCCCGCACTTTAATGTAGAGTTTGCTCAACCTCTTGATGGAGCAAACAGATGCGAAAGAGCCGTTTTACAGAAGCACAGATCATCGGAATGATCAAAGAACA